>NZ_PNDT01000078.1:0-1695 GCF_005886375.1 Pseudoalteromonas sp. S1727 | reverse complement strand
AGATCTGTGCATCTCATGACTCTTACATCTAACGAGCCTGTAGAATAACTCGTTTTTAATTTATTTTTATTGATGCATTAACCATAGCCGACTTCCTATTTTGATTCAATCGGTTACTTCGATCTTACGTCAAATATAAATAGAGGATTTGCTGTTGCTTTAATTGTGTTTTGGAAGGTATAACAGGTGTTTAAGTGGCTTATTTGGAGAGGTAGTAGCTTACCTTTTTAATGCAGCCTGTTTTGCAGCTTTTCTATGTTATGAACAAGGCAATACAGTTGCCATTGCGCATTCACTTTCGTTTGACCCCGTAAGGTCAGTTTATTCATGCCCTTATTGACGGTAATATTCCCGAACACCGGTTCTATACAGCCAAGTCTTTTACTGTACTGCCGTCGCCCTATTGGACTATCTATTTTGACCTTCATTTTGTCAATGTAGCTTAGCTTTTTACGCGATTCATCATTTTTAAACTGCACTTGCCGCCCAGTTTTTATTGGTGGCTTTCGCATACATTGCTGTTGCAGTGGGCATACTTTGCAATCTTTTAAATAACCGCAGAATCGCGTGTACTTTTGATTATGACTGTTTACATTAACCCCGCTTCGCCACATGGCATTGCCTGCGGGGCAGTGGCAGGTTTGGGCTGCTTCATCATAATGAAAGTCCTCCGAGGTAAATAAGCGTGGCTTGCCTTTACTGCGTTTTAATCGGCGTTTTTCTTGCTCTGTTTCATAGGTTTCGCTCTGGTTAAACAGCGGGTTTCGTTTTCTAAATTGGTTATCCGCAATATAAGTATCAAAGCCACTTTTCGCCATGTATTCTAGGTTTGCTTCGCTGTTAAACCCACTGTCCGCTGTAAATTTAATGGCGTGTTTGTCTGTTTGTTTTTCAGTTTGGAGTTTATCGAGCTGCTGTTTTAATTGCTTAACCGCTGGCTGTAAGGTTTGTTGCTCACCCACTGAGCCCCATGCCTGTGCTTGCAGTATAATTTGGTGCTTGTCGTCATTTATCGCAATGCCATTGTAGCCTTGGATTGTGCCTTTTGAGGTGGTCATTTTCGCACTATCGGGGTCGGTAATATTACTTTTTACTGGCTTACCTTTACTGCCTGTTTTTTCTTGATGTGTCGCTAAGTACTCTGTTATTTTGTCGGCACTTTTATCCAGCTTTTCTTTTTGTTTTAAATCCTGAGCTATCAACTCTTCGCCCAGTCCATCTTGTGATTTATGACGTTCAATAATACGTTTGCTTGCGCGTTCTAGCTTTGCTTTTTTACGGCTAAGTTCATCGAAAGTACCGCTCCACTCTTTACTTGCGTTGGACTTTAATTTGCAACCATCAATGGCAAACATGTTACGGCCTATCAAACCTTCTTCATCACATATCATCAGCACTTGAGTGAACATCGGTTCAATCTGCTCGTGCATTTTAGCCACGAATCCCGCTATTGATGTGTAATGAGGTTGAATATCGCCCGACACACTCATGAACAAAATATTGTTCTCACAGGCCTTGGCTATTCGGCGGCTACTAATTAATCCATGAGCATAGCCAAGTAAAATAATTTTTAACATCACCGTGGGCGGATACGCCGCAGCGCCTGTTTTGTCGTTGTTATACCACGCGTCAAAGCCCGACAAGTCGAGTTTATTTTCGACAATATAACAAAGGGCATATTCACGTGTTGCCGGG
>NZ_PNDT01000077.1:0-37636 GCF_005886375.1 Pseudoalteromonas sp. S1727 | reverse complement strand
TAATAAAAAAGAGCATCACCGCCATTTACAAGTAAGGGCGAAGGTCACTGGTTCAAGTCCAGTATCACTCACCACATATAAAACACCTTAATAATCCTATTAATAGTAGAACTTCTAAACTCGCAAACTCTTTACAAACATCAACCTATTTAAATATTTTCTTTAATAGATAATTATAGCAATCACATTTTATTGATGATCGAATTAAATTTGGTTGCGGTATTAAATTTTAAATTCCCTTGTCAGCGACTAGACTGTTTATTATAGTCTCTGATACGTTCATGTGGTCACAAGTCTAATGCCAGCAAAGATTTTTTCTAATGCCAAAATATTAATAGTGGAAGAGCAACCTCTTGCCCAAAGCTATATGAAACAATCGCTCGAAAAACTAGGCTTTCGGCAGTTACGCTTTGCTGAGCATGCTAATTCAGCTAAAGAGCAGTGTCTCACAGAACAATTTGACCTCATTGTGTGCTCGTTTAATCTGAGTAAAAATCAAGATGGCTATCAGCTATATGAAGAGCTACGGGTAAAACGCCTAATAAAACATTCTACCGGCTTTATTTTCATTTCTGCTGAAACTAGCGGCTCGCTTGTTCATAGCGTTTTAGAGCTGCAGCCTGACGACTTTTTAGTCAAACCTTTTACAGTATATGATCTCAAGACACGTATAGAACGAATTTTACTACGTAAGAATAACCTCCAAACAATATACAACTTCATTGACGATGGTAATGACTCAAAAGCATTAAAAGAGATCAACACTGCGCTTGATAAAAAAGGCAATGCTTATAGTGCGATCTTATTACGTTTAAAAGGCGATGCCCTACTTCGCTTAAAACGTGCTGATGTTGCAAAGGATTTTTTTAAGTCCGTATTAGATATTCAGAAGTTCGCTTGGGCCAAAGTTGGATTAGTGGAAGCGTTAATTGCAAATAATGAGCACATTCTTGCACAAAGAATGCTCAAGACAATGCTGCAGCGTCATGAAACACGATTAGTTGCACTGGATTTACTTGGTAAGTTAGAAATCAAACTGAATCAATTTGAGTTAGCTCAAGATTTTTTAAGCCAAGCAGTTGATATTGCACCACGAAATATAGAGCGTCAAAAGTCACTGAGCCATGTTTCCTTGATCAACCACGACTATGAAAAGAATTATATTACGCGAAAAGACATCGCTAATTTTGCTAAGCACTCAATCCACGATCACCCTGATGTGTATTTAAATGCAGCGCGTGCAGGTATTGACTTTGCTCTTACAACAGATCAAAGCGACCAAATTCAACGTATTTCTAGACAAACAAATAAATATTTAACAGACTTAAAAAGCCAGTTTCCTAATAGCCATAATCAAGCACAGATTGATGTTTTAAATGCCCGCCTGCACTACCTAAAGGACGAGCATCAAAAAGCCAAAATGCTGATCGAACAGCTTGATGATGACGATAATCATATTCGCTCGGTAGATGGCGCACTTGATAAAGCAAAAGCATTTCATGAGCTGGGATTTCATCATAAAGCGCAATCTCTGTTCAGCCAGATTATCAGCCATTGTGAGCGTCACCCAACGGTCAGTGATCCTATCTATTTACGGTATATTCAACAGCAACAAAGCGAGCGCCGCGATATAAAAATGGGGCCGAAAGAACTAAACAACCATGCTGTGACTCAGTTTAATCGTGGCCAATTAAATACCGCGCTTGAAGCCTTTACTCAAGCATTTAGGATCATGCCTCGTAATCCCAGCATTGCATTAAATTTATTACAATGTCTATTTGATAGTAACAAGCAAAATGGCCACACATTAAATCTAGTAATGGCAAAAAAATGCTATGCGCTTCTCAATTCAACTTCATTAGATAATGAGCAACAGCAACGCTTCAATAAAATAGTTATGCAAGCGACAGCAATGGGACTGACGCTTGCCAGTTTAGAAGAGCCAGATAAAAAAAATAAACAATTATAATAACGTTAGCTAAATTTAGTTACTTTGTATGAGTCATTTAAGTTACAGCTTTTGCAATGATACAGCGTTAATACAATACCGTAAGCCACTTGGCATTGGGCCATCAGGGAATACATGCCCCAAATGCGCATCACACACATTGCACACCGTTTCTATTCGTTGCATGCCGTGGCTTTTATCACTGTTATACGCGATTGAATTAACTTGCGCAGGTTGAGTAAACGATGGCCAACCAGTGCCACTGTCAAACTTCTCATCGCCATCAAACAGTAAGTTATCACAGCATATACAAGCGTACTTACCTGGTTCAAACAAAGTGCAGCTGTCAGAGCTGTGCGGACGCTCAGTGCCTTTATTGCGAGTAACATAAAAAGCTTCTTCGCTTAATTGTTCTCGCCATTGTTGCTCTGTTTTGACGACTTTGCGGCTCGGCTCTGGGTTGCCATTTGTGGCAAAGTTTAAAATATCATTCCAATTCAACATAACTGACCTCATTGACTAAGATGGGCTAATTTACTGTAATCTACATTATCACGGTATCGCGCTAATAGCATTGCGAGCTTAGGGTTTATTCGCACTTCACAAAAGGGTTTGTTTGGGTTTGAAAAATAATAATTCTGATACTGACTTGGTGAGTGTTTAAACTCCCCTGCGCTGAACACTTGCGTGATCAAAGGAGCAAGATAATCAGCCTGCTTTAAATTTAAGCCCTGTAACGCAGCATCATATTGCTCGTCGCTATAAACATAAATAGCCGAACGGTACTTATTACGCATACTGTGAGTACTGGTCGCGCTGTGGGTATCAATGTGAATAGCGATTAAATCAATCAGACTGATTTTTTCTGGATCAAAGTAAAGCCTTATTGCTTCGCTAAATTGACTACCTTGCTCTGTCGTTTTAAACCAGCCTTGCTCCACCTTAACAACCCCTTTTAGTGCACTAAAAATCGCCTCCGTACACCAATGACAGCTACCACCAAGGCCAACTTGCTGCTGCATGCTATACCTCCTACGGTTTTATTGTTGAACTAACTAATACCGTGGTAATCAAGGTTTAATTTCATACGATGGTAATTGACAGCTTTTCATGTTCTGTAAAAAGGCTATTAAAGTAATCTAAAAGTTCAGCTTGAGAAGCAGGTAAGCCTATCGTGCATTGCTGCTGTTCGCTGGAAAAAATAGTGCATTGATCATCCTGACACTGTATTTTCTCAATACTATCAATTACCAACCACTGTGGGCCATGAACCCTGTCGAAAAATCCTGACAAAGTAAACAATAAAAGGTGCTGTTGCTCTCGCTGAATAAATTTATCTAAAGGATTACGTGCTTTAAAGAGTGGCGTAAGGCGATAACAACATGAACTAAATACAAACAGCCATAAAGCAATTAAAAATATGAACCAAGCCTGTTGTAATAACTCAGTAAATACACTCAACAATACTAATACTACACCAAAGCAACCGACGATCAGCGCCAATCGTTTATTAATTGCTTGCATTGCAGCTCCTCTTAATTTGCATTTGTTAATGGCGTTTATTATCAGTTTCTGGATCAGGCCAATCATTAAAAAATACCGTTAGATAACGGCTTTTCGCTAAATACAGTAACACCCACAATACAGTCACCATCTGTAAGGCTAAAAACATCGAAAATTGATAATAACTATGCGCCGCTTGAATAACTAACCAGCTTAAATCTATTGCAGCGCAAACCAATAATGGCCAGCGCATAAAACGCCATATTCGCGCAAAGCGTGCCGCACTAGCGGCATTTTTTTGCGGCCTTCGCAGACAAAACACCACTGCCGGAATAATCGCGATTGCACCGATGGCCAAAGCACTGAAAAAATCACTCTTCGATCGAAATACCAACGACATCAAATCAAGCTCAGGACGGCGGCTAAGTGCCGCAATGATCCAAATAAAATATGCTCGCAGCAAAATCAACAAACTCAAATGAAATGCTATCGGTGTACGGTATGTGCCGTATTTATCCCAATACTCAGGTCCATACCTTTTCATAGCTGATTTTTCCTATCAGCTAAAATACCGAGTAGGATAAATGCAGTGATCGTGGTAACTGCAAGCCAACGCGTGCCAAAAAGCATCAGTAACTGACTAATTAACGGTGTCACAAATACCACTAATAAGCCAAAGCCGAACCCAGTTACCAATACAAAAGCAGCCACCCTCATAATAAAATGACGCCTTGCTACAAATCGTTTCGTGGTTTTAATGATCTCATTGGCATACAGAGACACAATACAAACCACCAACAATAAAGCAATATTATACAAGTACGGTTTTAGCCACTGACCGAAAGTCAGTGCTAAGTCCTGAAAAAGTGTAATAACACTATCCATTATGTTGCGCCAGTAACGCGATTAAATCATCTTCGCTTAGTATATTAATTCCTAAGTCTTGCGCTTTCGTTAACTTAGAGCCTGCTTTTTCACCCGCAATTAAGGCGTCTGTTTTTGCAGAGACACTGCCAGAGACTTTTGCGCCTAATTGTTGTAAGCGAGCTTTAGCATCATTACGGTTAAGCTCGTTTAAAGTGCCAGTTAACACATAGGTTAAGCCCGCAAGTGGCTGTGAGTCTTCACTTGGAGGAGTTAACTCAGGCCAATGGATCCCCTGCTCAACTAATGCATTTACAACGTCTAAATTATGTTGTTCAGCAAAAAAACCACGAACATGCTTGGCAACAATTTCACCCACATCACTGACTTCAACTAACGCTTCTGTGGTTGCCGTGGTGACCTTTTCTAGGGTCAAAAAGTGATTGGCTAGGTTTTGCGCCGTCGCTTCACCAACTTCTCGAATACCTAAAGAGTATAAAAACTTAGCTAATGTTGTTTGTTTCGCATCATCAAGTGCTGCAACTAAATTTTTTGCAGATTTTGGCCCCATACGTTCAAGTGACTCAAAATGCCCTTGCTTAAGAATAAATAAGTCTGCTGGGGTTTTAATAAGCTCTCTGTCCACCAGCTGCTCAACAATTTTATCGCCAAGGCCATCTATGTCGAGTGCTTTTCGTGAGGCAAAATGCTTAATTGCTTCTTTGCGTTGTGCTTGACATACCAAGCCACCTGTACAACGCGCAACAGCTTCACCTTCGATGCGCTCAACATGGGAGTCACAAATTGGACACGTAGCCGGAAACTCTATTTCCTTCGCATCTGCTGGGCGGCGCTCTACTACCACTTGAGTAATCTGCGGGATCACATCGCCAGCCCGGCGGATGATCACCGTGTCGCCAATTTTAACCCCTAAACGGTCTATTTCATCACGATTATGCAAGGTTGCATTCGATACTGTAACCCCACCAACAAACACCGGTTCTAAACGGGCAACGGGTGTAATTGCCCCTGTGCGGCCTACTTGAAATTCAACATCAAGTAACTGAGTGATCTCTTCTTGAGCTGGGAACTTATACGCAATAGCCCAGCGCGGCGCTCGTGCCACAAAGCCTAAACGTTCTTGCATGGCTTTGTTGTTAATTTTGATCACCACACCATCGATTTCATATTTCAGCGCACTGCGTCGCTCAAGAATGTCATGATAGTAATCTAAAGCAGCCTGCTGCCCTTCTACTAATTTAGTTTCTGGACAAAGTGGTAACCCCCAATCTGTGAGCTTAGCCAATTGCTGATAATGATCACTTGGCAACTCTCCATTGGTAACAACACCAATACTGTAGGCATAAAACATCAGCGGACGTTTAGCGGTAATTTTTGAATCTAATTGACGTAAACTACCTGCAGCGGCATTGCGGGGGTTAACAAACACTTTCTCACCACGCTTTGCAGCCTCAGCATTAAGTTTTTCAAACCCCGCGCTATCCATAAATACTTCACCACGGATTTCAATTTCCTCGGGAAAATCATCACCGCGTAACTTTAATGGCACATTACGAATTGTTTTTACGTTAGTGGTAATATTTTCACCGGTGTGACCATCACCGCGAGTTGCGGCCTGCACAAGCACACCATTGCGGTATAAAATAGAGACCGCTAAACCATCAAGCTTTGGTTCGCAGCAAAATGTCAGCTCGTTATTGTCCATCAAGCGCTCTTTAATACGACGGTTAAAAGCACTGAATTCTTCTTCACTAAAAGCGTTATCTAACGACAACATAGGAACTTGGTGTGTAACTTGCTCAAATTTGGCAAGCGCAGCTCCACCTACTTTCTGGGTGGGAGAGTCGGCGCTCATGTACTGGGGATTATCAGTCTCAAGTACACTTAATTCCCGTAACAGGCGATCATATTCGGCGTCTGGAATACTCGGTTTATCAAGCACATAATAATTGTGATTATGATCTTCTAATTGCTGACGAAGTTGCGTAATTTGCGCTAACACTAAAGTGGACATACTGACCTCAAAAAACATAAAAAAAGCCACTTTAACGAGTCATCATTAAGTGGCTTATAAAACTCTTAACTAATTAATTTTATACATAGCAAATGATTAAACTGAGAAACGTCTCACTTTTTCAACATACTCGCGCACGCTATCAACGGTCATTGCTTCACGCTGTGAATCTAAAATAGTGGCGCCAAATTCATCCGCTAACTTTTTAGCTGCACTGTGTAACATATTAAATGCTGCAAGGCCGTCACCATCACACGGTAAGGTCATAAATAAGCTGATCCCAGCAGTACTAAATTGTTCCATATTATCAATATCAAACGTGCCTGGGTTGTACATGTTAACTAAGCGAAATAACACAGGTCCGTGGCCGGCTGGATCTAAGTGACGATTAAAAAAACCTTCTTCAGAATATTTAAAGCCAAGGGTGTTAACAGCTGGCAATAATTTACTGCCTTCCATATTTAAGCCTTCCGGCATTTGAATATGCACGATGATAAAATCACTGGCTGCAGGCTGTTCAGGCTCTTGCTCAGGCTCAGTAATGACCTCATCCTGAGGCTCTGCAGGGGCAACTACTGCCTCCTCCGGCTCTGGCGCTGTAAATGAATTAGCCTGGGGCTGCTTGTCTTCTGCGCTAAAGCTTAAATCGCCAAACTGCGGTTCGTCACGCTCAGCATGAGAGACTGGCTCAGGTGCACTTTGACGCTCAATAGGTGCTTGATGATCCGCAGGCTCAACCCGTTCGTCATTTGTCGCAGTGGGTGCATCTTTCTTACGCACTGACCATAGGCCATGTATTAATAATCCACCAATGACTACTACACTGATAATGATTAAAACCCATCTTAATTGTTCGGCCATCCCCTCACCTTTTATTATCTATTTACTCAAATATTAATAATTATGCGTGTGCCATTTGCACCGCTTGTTCTATATCTACAGCAACCATACGCGAAACGCCTGGCTCAGCCATTGTTACACCCGTCAATCTACCAGCCATTTCCATGGCAATTTTATTATGACTGATATAAATAAATTGCACCGATTGTGACATTTCCTCAACTAATCGGCAAAACCGTCCAACATTCGCATCATCCAATGGCGCATCTACTTCATCCAGCATACAGAACGGAGCTGGATTGAGCCTGAATATTGAAAACACTAATGATAATGCGGTCAGCGCTTTTTCTCCACCACTTAAAAGGTGAATTGTTGAATTTTTCTTGCCCGGTGGGCGTGCCATTATACTAACACCACTTTCTAATAAGTCATCACTGGTTAATTCTAGGTATGCACTGCCGCCACCAAATACTTTTGGGAACAACTGAGCAAAGTCGCGGTTAACTTGATCAAACGTTGCTTTAAAACGCGTTTTAGTTTCACGGTCAATCTTGCCAATTGCCCCCTCAAGAGTCATCAAGGCTTGAGTTAAATCTTCAACTTGGGCATCTAAATACTGACTTCGCTGCTGCGCTTGTTCAAACTCATCAATTGCCGCTAAATTTACAGCCCCCAACTCAGCTAAATTCTGCGTCACTTTATTAAGCTGACCTTGATGTGTACTTATGTTGGCATTGTCAGGAAGGCGCGCCAATACCTCTTTCAAGTTTTGCTGTAATTCATCAAGCGGCTCAAGCGCTGCTTGTGCTTTCACTAATAAGCTTTGCTCCTCAAGGGCATGTTGTTGTAATTGCTCTTGCAATAACACCATTTCCGCCTGTGATGCTTTTAGCGTTGATTGCTTATCAGCAAGTGCTGTTTTAGCCTCACTCAATGCAGTTTGCAAATTTTTGAGCTCAATGTCACTTTGTTGGTTTTGCTCTAACAATACTATGATTTGCTCTGCCACTTCTTCTAACGGCATAACAAGCTCTTCTATTTGTGCTGTTAATTCCAGCACAGCCTCTTGAGCCGATTCACACGCAGTAATAGCATGTTGTAGCTTAGTGTCACTAAGTTGGCATTCACTACGCGCCTTTTGTTCACTCAGTGTCGCTTGATGAGCCTGTGTTTTATAACGCTCTAACTGTGTATTGGCTTGTCGAAATTGCTCATCACTTTGTTGTTGCCGCAATTGTGCAGCATCGCGATTAGCAGTGATTTCGTCGCGTTGCTTTGCCAGCTGTTCGATATGCTGCTGTTGAGCTGTTAGCTTATCTTCAAGGTTAGCGTATTCAACATTTAACTGTGTAAGTTTGTTTTGTAACTTGTGCTGTTGATGTTGAAATTGCTGTAACTGCTCTTTCAACATATCGCGACGAGTACTGCCAGAAGCCACTTGTTGAGCAAGCTGATGAACCGCAGCTTTTAATGTTTCACTTTGTGTATTAAGCTCTTCACATACTTGCTGCTGCGCTGTTACTGAGGTGTTTTGTATCGTAAGCTCGCTATTGATCTGCGCAGTTAACTGTGTCGCCTCAAGTAACTGCTTCTGCTTTACAAGCAATGAATTATCAGCAGTTTTATCCGCTTGCTGCTGCCAGTTTCGGCCATGAATATTACCATCACTATCTATCACAGCCAGCCAGTATTGATCGGCTAAATCATCACCACTGAGGCGCTCTCTATAAGCAATTCTATGTAATAAATCAGGGTAAATTCCTTGCTCTATAAATGTGGCCAGTGAACCTTGAGGTGCGACATCAACAGTGGGCCATATTCCATTAGCAGTGGCCGCAGCGGTTACATTTAACTGTTCAAGCCCTTGCAGTGCCTGCTCAACTAAATGTTCATAGCCACTGCGCACAACTAACTGCGCTAATAAATTACCTTCGGCGTGCGCTTTCGTATCCCCGAGCATTGAATTCAAGCCCGCTATTTTAGCCTTCGTTTCGTTGAGCTGCTGAGTAAGTGTTTGCTGAGTATCTTTATAGCTACGCAAGGTCGCTTGAGCATCCTGCGCGCTGTTATGTACTTTATTTAGCGCGGTTTGTTTTGCTGCAAGCTCCTGAGTTAACGACTGCATTAGTTGCTGTTGTTGTGATACTTGCTCAGCAATTGGATTATCGGCAAGCTCTGCTAACTCGCTAGCCAACGCGGTTTGCTGATCTTCAATATAATGCTGATTTTGCGTGTAGTGTTCAGCAATATTCTGTTGTTGGCTATAGTGCGCGTTTATCGTTTGAAACTGTTCGTTAATAGCTTGCCAATCAGCGATTGCTTGCTCTTTTTCTGCCTGTAACTGAGTAACCGTTTCTGTCATTTCAGCAACCTGCTCTGTACAAATTATGGTATGTTCAATTGCCTCTTGTAAGGTATTTTGTTGCTCATTAGCGTAATCTTTTTGCTGCTGTCGTAGTTGCTGATTTTGCAGTTGCAATTGCTGTTGTTTAAGCAAATTGTGATTAAACGCTTGTTGTTGCTGTTTTAAACTAATTTGTTGTTGCTCAGCGCGAGTAAGTTCAGTGTGCGTTTTATGTTGGGTTTGCTGCGCATCATTGAGCTTTTCCAGCTGATGTTGAACTTGGTTTTCAAGACTTGCCAGTACATCATCATGACCTGAATGGGCGAGCTTAAAAAAGCTAATTTGCTCATTTAACTGGGTCATTTGATCGGCTTTTGCAACTTGCTGTTGATGCAGTTTCTGCCATTTTAATACAGCTAACTGACCTTTAAGAGTTCGCTCTTGCGCTTTTAGCTCTCGGTATTTTTTTGCCTCTACTGACTGTACCGCCAACTTATCAACTTGGGCTTGTAATTCTTTACGTACATCAAGTAAACGCTCAAGGTTTTCGCGAGTGCTTTTAATTCGAGTTTGCGTTTCACGGCGACGCTCTTTGTATTTTGAAACCCCCGCGGCTTCTTCCAAAAATACGCGTAAATCAGCTGGTTTGCTTTCAATCAAGCGTGAGATCATGCCCTGCTCGATAATCGCATAGCTACGCGGGCCAAGGCCGGTGCCTAAAAATATATCCGTAATATCGCGCTTACGGCACTTACTGCCGTTAAGAAAATATAATGATTGTCCATCGCGCGTCACTAAGCGCTTGATAGCCACCTGATTACGATCCGCAAAGGTATTGGGTAAATGCCCTTGCGTATTATCAAAAATAAGTTCGACAGATGCTTGCGATATCGGTTTGCGATTAGTTGAGCCATTAAAAATAACATCGGTCATGGCATCACCGCGCAAGTTTTTCGCAGAGCTTTCACCTAGCACCCAGCGCACCGCATCAATCACATTAGACTTGCCGCAGCCGTTTGGGCCTACAACACAGGTCATTTGATCAGGAAATGGAATTTTAGTGGGCTCTACAAAGGATTTAAAGCCCGCTAATTTTATGCTGCTCAGACGCATCTAATTGGTTTACCGATTATTATTGTTATCTGCTTGAGGTTAATTTAACCCACTTTAGGTCAAAAGGTTAAGCTTGGCGTTTAAAATTATCTAAAATAATCCCTGTTGCCATGGCAACATTGAGTGATTCAGCCGCGCCAAATGCTGGAATAGTAATCTTATTAGTAACAAGTGCGGCGCATTCAGCGCGAATACCATGAGATTCGCTGCCCATTAGTAATACTCCAGTTTGCGTGAGTGTTGCTTGGTGCAGATTTTCACCTTCTAAAAAAGCACCATAAATAGGTAAATTAAGCCCATTTAAATAAGTAGGCAGATCAACTTGGCTAACAGCAACTCGAACAAACGATCCCATTGTGGCACTAATGGTTTTTGGATTGTATGGGTCGGCGCTGTCTAAACTTGTAACAATGTGCTTTATGCCATACCAGTCAGCCACGCGAATAATTGTCCCGAGATTCCCCGGATCTGACACACCATCAAGTGCTAATATCAAGCCTTCTGATGCTGGCAAGCTAACTTTAGGCATAGCAACAATCGCTATAGCCGCATTGTTTGACACCAAAGTGCTGGCTTTGGTTAGGCTGTCTTCATCCGCTTCAACCATAGTTACATGAGTAAATTCACTTTGAAACTGCGCAATAAAAGCCGCTGTAGCAAATACATCAACAATCGCCAAGCCACTTGCCAATAACTCAAGTACGTTTTTCTCACCTTGTACAAGGTATTGATTATATTGCTTTCGGTACTTTTTTTGACCTAATGCGCGAATTAGCTTGAGTTGGTTTTTTGAAATCATAACAGCCTCATAAAATGACGTCGTGAGTATAACAGATATAACCGAAAGTTCTAAAATTGAAAAATAAACAATTTATAACGTTTTATCAGTCGTTACAGTAGATTGTGATTGATTAAAAAGCGTTTTTTGAGTACCTTTTATGACTAAAATAAAAAGGAACTGGAAATAAAATGGAACCCACCACACATTCAACTGAATCACCCTCAACTGCAACAAGCTCAACTATTTTTCAAGGCCGAGTCCAATTTAGTGGTCAAGCTGGTGAATTTTTTGGTATTTGGACAGTTAATATTCTGCTGAGCATTTTAACCCTCGGTATTTATTCGGCATGGGCTAAAGTACGCACCTATCGTTATTTTTATGGTAACACCCAAATCGATGGCCATAGTTTTGATTACTTAGCCACCCCAATACAAATTCTCAAAGGTCGTATTTTAGCGGTGGTAGTATTTGTAATTTATAGCCTTGTTGTACAGTTATTACCATTAATTGGACTTTTATTCGCACTCGGTTTTTTATTGGCTATGCCTTGGATAATCAACCAAGGCCTACGTTTTAATATGCGTATGACCCGCCATCGTAACGTACGTTTTGCATTTTCTGGCAACTACGGCGACGCATTCGTTAACTTTGTACTATTGCCTATCGCCAGTGTATTCACATTGTATTTATTACTGCCTTACGCGCTAAAACGTATGGATCAATATTTACATGAAAATATCAGCTACGGTAATAAAGCTATCAATGTGAATCTCAAAGGTGAAACCTATTATATGGCTACACTTATTACAATCGGAGTCGCCATCGCAGGCCTAGTGATCTTTGGTATTTTTGCAGGGCTTAGCGGTGTTGCGATGAGTGTAGGTAATGTTGATGCAAAGAGCTTAAGTATCTCGACAATATTTTTTCCATTACTGATCATGGCTTTATATATTGCGTTTCTGACCTTGATCAGTGCAGTTTATCAATCAATTATTCGTAATCATATTTTTAACAGTAGCGAGTTTAGCGATGTGACCAGCTTTAAATCAGATTTAAAAGCTGCTGACTACGCAATGCTTCTGTTTACTAATACATTAGCAATTATCTTTAGTTTAAGTATGGCTTATCCATGGGCAAAAATACGTAAAGCACGGCTACTCGCAAAAGCGACAGAGGTGACCATCTACAGCGGTGCCCTTTCAATTATTGATACGGCACAACAAGAGCAATCATCATTTGCTGAAGAAGCGGCAAATGTGTTTGATATTGATATTTCGCTTACTTAAATGAGTGATTTTCCTATCACTGGCTGCTATTACTACCCTAATAGCAGCCAGCATCAACAATGCAGCGCTAGTATCACTGGCGAATACTTGCAACTTATTGACTCTCAGCAACAAGTTATACTGTCTTCACCACTTGCAGATTGCCAGTCAGAAAGCCCTTTGCCGGGTATTGCATCCGCAATCAGCTTTTCTGAAGGGGGCCGCTTTGTGCCCCAGGATATACATTTTCGCTGGCCGTTTGCTCCAGATAAACAGGGACTTACTGAACGCTTAGAAAAAAATAAAGCGCTTATTTTACTGTCAATTATCTTAACGCCACTGCTATTATGGTTTATTTTATACCGAGGCATCCCAGCCATCGCGGTATATAGCGTAAGCTTAGCCTCACCTAGTACCGTTGAAAATATGGGAGAGCAAGCTCTCACTGTGATTGTGAAAGTTGCTTTAGAGCCAACAATGCTCACTGAAGACCAGCAATCAGCATTACAGTTACAATGGCAAACGATGCTCAAGCAGCTGAATTTAGATGCCGCTAAATTTAGACTCTCATTTTATAAATCAGACTACTTGTCGGCTAATGCGTTTGCACTGCCACATGGCCGCGTTGTTGTTACCGATGAGCTTGTTAAGCTCTTAAATGATAAGCCGGACGCACTACGCGCAATTTTATTACATGAAATTGGTCATGTTGAGTACCAGCATGGTATTCGCCTGACCGCCCAAGCGGCAGCTAGTAGTATTGTACTCGCGGTTATTTTTGGTGACTTAGAAGGTATTACAGAGGTGGTTTTGGGCTCTGGCTCATCTTTTTTACAGCAAGCATTTTCACGGGATATGGAACGCGAAGCCGATCAATACGCCATCGAAAAATTAATTACATTAGGTTACTCTAGTCATGATTTTGCTGATGCAATTGAAGCCCTGCAAACACGCTTAGATGAAAAGGCTAAACTTGATGATAGCTGGTTAGAATACTTATCAACACACCCAAGCTCACAAGAGCGAATTGATTATGCGAGGCAATATAAGCCAAAATGACACCTGAGTTAACGCTAATTATTTTAGCCGCTATCATGATTGTGCTAGGATATGGTTTTATTTACCCACGCTTTGCGGGGAATGATTTTAAAAAAGTATCGATACAGGATTTATTTGCCACAGCGATCACTTTAACCATCGCAGGCAGCCTTTATTACAATTCGCACATAGCATTTAATTGGCTATGGTTTGAAATGAATTGGTTTTGGTTCACCTTTTTAACTTATCTGGTCATTGAAGTACCAGTCTGTTTACTTTATGCCAAAAAGCATAATATGAAGTTTTCATAACACCTTTATTAGCATACAAAAAAAGCGCCAAATTGGCGCTTTTTAATCTGAATTAAAACATATTAATATTTGTGCTTTAGTGCCCATAAATGCAAAAGTTCACTGGCAATAGTGGCTGCGGCAATGGCAGTTAATTCACTTTGATCATACGAGGGGGACACTTCAACCACGTCCATACCAATCATATTAATGCCTTTCAGAGCACGTAATACTTTAAGTACTTTGTCACTGGTTAAGCCGCCACAGACTGGCGTGCCAGTACCTGGCGCGAATGCCGGATCTAAGCAATCTATATCAAAGGTGATGTACACAGGTAAATCACCCACTCTCGCTTTAATCTGCTCAGCAATCGTTTGCGCCGATAAATCATTAGCGGTCATCGCATCAATCACTGCAAACTCATGTTTGCTTTGGTCAAAATCAGTACGAATACCTATTTGAATGCTGTGTTCAACATCAATCAACCCTTCCTTTGGCGCATGATAAAACATGGTACCGTGGTCATAGCGAGAGCCATTACTGTAGGTATCTGTGTGGGCATCAAAGTGCACCAACGCCATTTTACCAAAACGTTTAGCGTGCGCGCGCAATAAAGGTAAGGTTACAAAATGATCGCCCCCTAACCCTAAAATTGTTTTGCCTTGGCTTAAAATACCTGTGGCCGCTTGTTCAAGCTTAGCGGTAAAGTACTCAGCATCACCAACTGGGTAAGTAAAATCCCCGGCATCCGCTACTTTTAAACGTTCAAATAATTTGAACGTCCACGGGTATTTTGTTTCTTCCCATGCTAAATGCACTGACGCTCTACGAATCGCATCAGGGCCTAACCGCGCACCTGGCCGCCCCGAGGTTGCCATATCAAATGGCAAACCCAAGACAACAACATCCGCATTGATATCAGTGATATTTTGTACCATTGGCTGACGTAAGAACGTCATGCCATTGGAATACAATGAGTGATCTGGGTGATCAAACAAGGTGCCCATATTAAAGCTCTTCTAAATAAGTATAACCGTCTAAACCCGCTTGTAATTCATCAAGCACGCTTTGTTGCTCAGCTTGTGGTAGTTTTGCAGCCACCAGCTGTGCATATGAAGATTGAAAACCTTCAACATCTAAGTGCACATAGCGCATCATATCTGCCACTGTGTCACCTTGATTAATTTCTACGATACTTGCTTCTCCTTGGTCATCCATAGTGATCATCGCACTATGTGTATCACCGAAAAGGTTATGCATATCACCTAAAATCTCTTGATACGCGCCCACTAAGAAAAAGCCCATTAAATACGGTTTTTCTGCACTAAATGCAGGCACTGGTAAAGTGCTCTCAATGCCTTGACCATCAACGTAATGATCAAGTGCACCGTCTGAGTCACACGTAATATCTAATAATACCGCACGACGTTGTGGTGCTTCAGTCAGACCACTTAATGGTAATACTGGAAACACTTGATCAATTCCCCACGCATCAGGCAGTGACTGAAACAATGAGAAGTTAACAAAAAACTTATCCGCTAACCGCGCATTAAGTTCATCAATAATCGGACGATGAAAACGGTTTTTATTATCCATGTGTTTATTAAGTTCATAACAGACACGTAGGTTAATTTGTTCTGCCCATGCACGTTGGGTTAAATCTAATAAGCCCATCGCAAACTGGTTATGCGCTTCAGCTAAATCACCTTGGCTATCATGGTATATCTCAATTAATGCACGGTCGTCCGTCAACACATGCAGTTGCTGCCATGAGGTCCACATATTTTTTAACAGTAGCGGTGCGTCTTCAGCAGGAGCCTGAATTTCTTCTGGCACATAGCTTTCAGTGCCGATCACGTTCGAAATAAGCACGGCATGATGCGCAGTTAATGCACGCCCTGACTCTGAAATAATAGTCGGGAACGGCTGCTCGTATTGCTTACAGATATCACCTATGGTGTACACTATATTATTCGCATACTCTGCCAAACTGTAGTTCATCGAGTTGTGAGATTGGCTACGAGTACCGTCATAATCAACCGCTAAACCGCCGCCTACATCTAAACACTCAATATGAGCACCAAGTTTACGTAGTTCACAATAAAAACGCGCAGCTTCACTCACACCTAAACGTACATCGCGAATGTTGGCCATTTGCGAACCTAAATGAAAATGCACTAACTGTACTAAATCAAGCTGATCAGTTTCTTTTAAGCGGTTCACAACATGTAATACTTGTGAAGCCGATAAACCAAATTTTGATTTTTCACCGCCACTGGCTTGCCACTTACCTTTACCTTGTGATGCTAAACGTACGCGTATACCAATGCGTGGTTTGACGTTAAGCTCTTTAGCTTGGCTAAGTACCATATCCAGCTCAGACAATTTCTCAAGCACGATATACACTTTATGGCCTAACTTTTCACCAATTAGCGCTAAACGCACATACTCTTGATCTTTGTAGCCGTTACACACAATCACTGCACTGGTTTTTTCAGCTAAGGCTAATACCGTTAATAACTCCGGCTTACTACCTGCTTCTAACCCTAGTTGTTTCTTTTCAATATTGGCTTGGCTGGCAACAATTTCTTCAACCACTTCACGTTGTTGGTTTACTTTTATCGGATAAACAAGCAAATAATCTTTAGGGTAACCATAGCTTTCAATTGCGGTATTAAATGCCGCACATAAACTGTGTACGCGATGATGCAAAATTTGTGGAAAACGAACCAAGGCTGGTAAACTTAAGCCTTTGTCTTCTAGTTGTTTAGCGATATCAATAAGTGCAATGGTTTGCTCTGGGGCATCAGCCTTTGGCGCAACATACACATCACCTTGATCATTAATACCAAAAAAACCTTGGCTCCAATGACGAACATTGTAACTCGTGCGAGCTTGTTCTAGTGATGTTGTCTCTTTCATTTATCTTTCTCTTTTATTTAATGAATGCCTTACGGCTGTTGCGCGCATTAAAAGAAAAATAGCTTATCAAGTCCAACAAGTATTTTTGCTCGTAACGAGTGAGTTTTAGTGTCGATAGAATGGCAAGGTGTATGAAGCATAATTTGGGGATCAGCCTATGTTAATCCCCACATTATTTATATCTAAAAAGAAAAGTTATTGATTCAAGCCTAGTTCCATAAATAAGCTTTGCGGATTTTCAGTGTAGCTACCAAACGGGCCGCAATGTTGAAAGCCTAAGTTTTCATAAAGGCTAATTGATTTCTTTTGTTTTGGTCCAGTTTCCAGCCGGATCAAAGGAATTTGCTCCTCACCTGCATGATGCAGTAAAATTTGCATAATGCGCCGAGATAAGCCTTTGCCACGATAACTTGGCTTCACATACAAGCGGCGTATTTCACCATAGGGGACGGTATCGAACTGTTTAACAATTGCGCCACACGCGACAATACCATCTTCATTCTTTAAGCCAATCGCATAGACATTTGGCTGGCCAAGTTCTTCAACTGATAACGATTGGGCCGTAGCAACCGGATACAGAGAGTTTATAAGTCTATCGATATCCGAGAAAACATTAATCACATCCTGATCATTAGGGGTTAAGTCGACTAACTGCATAAAAGCTCTAATTTATAATTATAATTTGATAGCAAACTATACCTAATTGCGACAAATGAACAACCCAGAATCTCAGATTTATCGTTTATTTATACCTTTATTTGTTACTACTTTTGTCTTGTGACTGTATTTTAATACTCTGTTAGTTACTGTATATATTAAAGTTTTATAAAATAACAAGCTGTAACATCAAGTTCTATCGTGCAGCGCCGATAAGTTATATAAGGTATCGTTAAAGGAATAACAATGAAACTAACTAATTTTAACCAAATACAGCAGATAGCGTTACAGAAAATGTCTGCTAATCGGGCCGCTGAATTTAAAACTGCAACGACTCTTATCGAACCACAAGGTAACTTATCAAAACTGGAAAGCGCAGCAAGTACGCCCTTGCATGACCCCTTTAAAGGCCGTAGGTTTAACTTAGACTATACGCCCTCTTCCTATTTGGGTATGAAACATCACAGTATCGTTTCTAGTAATACCATTAACATGGGAGAAGCAATCACACAGCCGAGCTACCGCTATGGTGATTTTACAGATCACGATGACATTAATGCTTTTTTAGATCAGGTGGATCGTCTAGATGGGGAGTTGAAAAATATGTTTCAACACCTAAGGCCAACCGCTGAATTACTTGAACTCGTACAAAAGATGAGTGATGAAGAACTTACTGCATTTACCCAATTTGCTGTCAAAACCTCAAGTCATTTATTTGGTCTAGAAAACAACAATATTAGCGAGCAATTAATTTCTTCTTTAAGCAAACTCTCAGATGATGCCCTAAGTAGTACAATCTCAACGATGGGTGAACTATTACAGCAAGGGAATGATTATGAAAAGCCAATGTCACCAATCGGTGAGAATGAACATGGTAATGAAACATTAGAAATGATCAGCATGCCTGAAAACATTAATTGGTTTAAATCAAACTATAGCGCCAACACAGCAAAGTATGAGTTAGCAAATAACTATGCCGATTTATTAATTGAAAAAACTCTGAGCGAAAGCCAGCTTATCCAATTAAACGACCACCTGTCTGACAGTACACTTGAGCAAAGCAGCAGTGTGATCGACATGATGAGTCTGTTGAAAACCCATCAAAACGATGATGTATTAGCCATGCTCAATGACGTTGATAAAGCCAGTGAGCCAAACTTATTAGACTATCTTGCACAACAAACTAATTATCAAGCGAATAAACAATATTACCAAATGGACAACGGTAAGTTTGTCGCCCAACAAGACAATATAAGCTCAGACTCTAATAGACGTGAGCTTTATAACAATATCCTAAGCGCCTATAACGACATTAGCATGGGCTGGATAAATGATACTCTAGAGCAGTTCACTGGCACGCCTGCACAAATTCAAAACGAATTATGGCAAACACTACTTGATGATAAAGAGAAAATGCCTGAACAGTTTATCCACTCTGATTCAGTTGAAGCCTGGGCACTAAAAAATATTGCCCGTATCGAAAACGTATTTCACATAGCTCAAATGAATAAAATTTATGATTATAATAGCGAGCGACTCGTGCCTGACTTGATCGGCCAACTTACCTTTTACAGCAGTGGCAACGTTCGCAGTTCAGTAGATAGTGAAGAGCCACAATCAGCTGAAAATCAACCGTAATCAAAAAACTTACGGTGCTCTGCGCCTGCCAAGTTGGCATTCACTTTATTGGGGTGTTTATATTCACGCCAGTTGGCGACATTTCGGCCAACATTTAATTTCGCAAAATTAGTATCGCCATCTGTCGGCATACCCAAGAACTGTTTTAGTTTTAACAAACTACCCGGCTCGCTCACATCAAGGGAGAGAAAATTATCACGACCTTTAAAATATTCTAATACGGCATGTTGATGTTGTGTATAACAAGCTGCTAACTGACACTCAGTCAGTGGGTGAATATTAGGAAATGTTTGGTGAAAGCTGCGTTTTAAGACTGGGCTAAAATGGCCTGTTTTAAGGCACAAATGCGGTGCCATTTTTTCAAGCAACATAGCTATTGATGGCAGCCATTGCTCTAAACCTCGGCTTAAATAAACGAACCTTGAGTTGGGGAATAATGTGTCTAAGTGCATATAATCACTAAAACAGGGCGCATCAGATACTGCATCAGCCTTTTCAAACGCTTTTTTTGTAAACGCAGTATGAGCAACTAACAACCCCATATCTAATAGCGCAACACTAATACTCGTTGTGCCTGTTCTGGGCAGCCCGATAATAAATACCTTAGACATTAAAAGTGACTCATTTATAAAGTAGCCGTTAGTATATACCCAACCAGCTCAAAAACTTTGGTATTCATGATCACTTTAAGGAACAATATGGTTTATCTTGTTTAATAGGTGCAATTGTATTGAAGCTTAACCTTAAACACTTTGTTACGCAAAAATACTGTTCAAAAAAGCTGAGCAATTTATACTGTGGGCAATGTTGATATGATCTGAGGTTTTCACGTGCAGTTTACGCAAGGTATGGAGTATTTTTTTTCGGGCTTTAAATTGATCACTCAAAAAGGCCTAAAGCGCTTTGTGTTCATTCCTTTATTGATCAATATAGTGCTGTTTGGTAGCTCATTATTCTTCTTATACGGCTGGCTTACTGAAGGTTTTGCTTATTTAACTAATCTGTTGCCAACATGGCTAAGTTGGCTCGAGTGGCTAATGTGGCCAATTGCTGTATTAGTTATTTTATTTAGCTACAGCATGGTGTTTACGGTGATCACTAACTTTATTGCTGCACCATTTAATGGCTTACTCAGCGAAAAAGTTGAATTATATTTAACGGGTCAAAAAATAAATGATGATGGTTTAGCCGATATCGTTAAGGATGTGCCACGCATGCTTGGCCGCGAGTGGACTAAGCTTTGCTATTACTTACCGCGCGCAATCGGCTTTTTTATTTTACTCTGGATACTCCCTGTAATTGGTCAGGTACTGTGGGTTATGTTCACCTGCTGGATGTACGCAGTGCAATATAAAGATTATGCGTTTGATAACCATAAAATCGGCTTTCGAGAAATGAAGCAAGATCTAAAGAAAAAACAAGGTTTATCGTATGGATTTGGGTTGGCCGTCATGCTATTGACTGCAATACCTATCATAAACCTGATCGTAATGCCCGTTGCAGTTTGTGGTGCAACACGGTTATGGGTTGATAATTACCGGCCTCATTACCGCAATTAAAGGAAGTTACTAAAAAGCACAGCCAAGGCTGTGCTTTTTGCATTTTACACTGGACCATACTTTTTAGCTGTATAAGCTCTGTGGCACTTTAGTCACGTTCAAATGAACGGTTACTTCTTCTCTGTCATGATAAAGGTGCTTAGCTTGTAATTCATAACTGATACCGTATTTATCGAGCTCTTCTTTGATCATCGTTAAACACTCATAAACACTGTCAAAACGTTTTTTCATGGGTAGCTTTAAATTAAATATTAGCTCTTTCGCATAAGCGTTGACCGCCCAGTCAATCATCAGGCTAGTTACTTTAGTTGGTTTTTCTACCATATCGCATACCAACCAAGTGATATTTCTTTTTTCAGGACGGTACTTAAAGCCATCGACACGAAAATGCTTAACTTGCCCTGTTTCCATTAAATCGTCATTCATTGGGCCGTTATCAATAGCACTGACAAACATACCACGACGCACTAATTGATAGGTCCAACCGCCAGGGCAGGCACCTAAATCAACACTGCGCATACCAGCTTGTACACGAGCTTCAACCTCATTAGGCGGGATAAATACATTAAATGCCTCATCGAGCTTTAACGTTGAGCGACTTGGCCCATCACTTGGCATCCGCAAACGTAATATTCCCATAAAAAATGGCGAATTATTATAGCTATAAGAATGACCAACATACGCCGTGTTATTCGATAAAAACATCACATGCATTACTGGGCGATTTGCTTTTGGTTCGCGTAGCACGGTATTTTGTTTCTCTAACGCTTTTTTAAGAGGGGTTGATATTTTTTTGCAGAAGGTTAACAGCTCTTTGCCTTCGTTAGTGTCTGGTGTTTCTACACGCAGCTCTGAGCAAAGCGGATAATCGACGGCTGCTTTTACAATTTCGCCAACCCGGTCTTCAACAGGCATATTTTCAAGTAAAGTGCCTGCAAACCATTGACGAGCAAACACCATATTTTTGAAATCAACTTTTTTGATGATTTCGTCGCTATGCTGTGCTTCAAAGCATTCATAAATAACATAGCCGGTATTTGGCTTTGCTTTTACATACCCTGCAAAACCTTGCTCTGCGGCATG
Organism: Pseudoalteromonas sp. S1727; assembly: GCF_005886375.1. Lineage (NCBI taxonomy): Bacteria > Pseudomonadati > Pseudomonadota > Gammaproteobacteria > Alteromonadales > Pseudoalteromonadaceae > Pseudoalteromonas > Pseudoalteromonas sp. S1727. The sequence goes on along the minus strand of NZ_PNDT01000077.1, from coordinate 15,756 downwards.
AAATGTTATTTCAGCAGCGGCATCATTTTCAAAACCACTGCGACAGTAAATCACTACACTTGACATAAAAACCCTTTAATTGCGCACTTGCGCGATATTCTCTATTAAAACTTGAAGCGTGCCACTTGCACTAATAAAATAGCCCAACCAATGATCAAGCAGACTCCGCCAAGCGGCGTAATTGGCCCTAGCCACTTTTGCCCGGTGATTGCTAATAAATATAAACTGCCACTAAAAAGCACAATACCTGTGATAATAAACCAACCAGCCCAACTTAAGTTAATTCCCCACTTAATTAAAATGGCAACCGCAATTAACGCAAGGCCATGCACCATCTGATATTCTGCCGCAGTTTTAAATACGCCAATTGCGTATTCAGACACTCGGCTTTTTAAACCATGGGCTGCGAATGCACCCAACACCACAGCCAGCATACAAAATAAGCTACCTGCCATTAAAAATAGTTTAATCATAATTGCTCCAGCTAAATGTACTGTTTAATAAAACTCACCGCCTGATCTGCCGCGATTTGCTGATTGCCTTCTTGCGTAAAACCACTGCGTTTACGTGGTTTTAATGAATGATCGCCATCTGGCAGCCACACAAAGTCAGGACGCTTATCAAGCTGCATCTGAGTTAACTCTTCACGGGTGCCAAACGTATCACGTTCTCCCTGCAGCACCATAAACGGGCACGCTATTTTACCAAAGTGATCAATACGTAACTTGTCAGGCTTACCTGGTGGATGAAATGGATAACCAAATGCCAATACACCTGCAATGGCCGGTGTTGAGGTTCGCGCTTCACTGGCAAGCATTGATGCCATACGCCCGCCCATTGACTTACCACCAATAAACAGCGGTAGTTCAGGCTGTGCCATGGTTAATATTCGCTCAAAATAATCCAGTAATTTAGGAGCCCGATCCGGTGGTCTGCGTTTGTTAGTTTGCTTAGCGATTTGCATATATTCAAAATCAAACAAGCCAACATCAATACCCTGCGCTGCAATTAATTGCGCAATCTGTTGCATAAATTCAGAATCACTTCCTGCACCCGCACCGTGGGCAAACATAAACTGCGCTTTCGCGGGTGACTTACTTTTGATCCATTCAATCATTATTTAATACTCTTGCTCTTGTTCAACTAGGCTTAACATCCATTCTTTAAACGACACGATTTTACCTAGCTCAGATTGCGTTTCGCGGCTGACTAAATAGTAAGCGTTTTTACTTTCTAAACTATGATTAAATGGAATGACTAAGCGTCCAGCGTCAATGTCGGGTTTAGCAAGTACGCTATTGCCAATAGCAACACCTTGGCCATGTACGGCGGCTTGTAGCACCATGGATGAGTGGCTAAAAATGGGCCCCTGGTTTACTTGCACGTTGCGTACACCTGCGGTCTTCATCCAGGTTTTCCAATTTTTTCGCGTGGTATCATGCAATAAAGTATGATGCGCTAGATCACTGGGTTGATTTAATGGTTTTGGCCCAGTTAATAGCATGGGGCTGCACAGCGGCACTAAATATTCGGTATGAAGTTTATGGGTTTGCACCCCACTCCAATGACCACGTCCATAATAAATAGCAACATCGACATCATCAGTCAGTGAGTTTTCATCTTGATCTTGGGCTTTTATGCGCACATCAATTTCAGGGTGCAATTCATTAAATAAGCTCAATCGCGGTACTAACCATTGAATAGCAAAGCTTGGGGTCAAACTAACTGTTAATGACCCTTTCGCGCCACGTGCTAACAACTTTTCTGTGGCATCAATAAGCTGAGTAAATATTTCTTTAATATCTAAAAAGTACCCTTGCCCTTCTTCGGTCAGTAATAATGAACGATTTTTACGTAGAAAAAGCTTTAAACCAAGGTGCTCTTCTAAGGTTTTAATTTGATGACTCACCGCCGCCTGCGTGACATATAACTCTTCCGCCGCTTTGGTAAAGCTCAAGTGACGAGCTGCAGCTTCAAATGCTTTTAAGGCGTTTAATGGGGGAACACGACGAGACATAGCAACCAAACTTAGAATTAGTTTTTCTTATGGGTGAATTATATATTCAAGGCAATAAAAAAGCGACCTAAGCCGCTTTTTAACTATTTATGAATCACGCATTATAAATCGCTGGCACTTGTATCAAGCGGTGCAAAGCTTTTAACTAAATCATCAACCGCTTTCATTTGACTTAAATAGCCTTCCAGCTTACTTAAAGCCAATGCACATGGGCCATCACATTTCGCTTCATTAGGATTCGGATGCGCTTCGATAAATAAACCGGCAATACCTAATGCCATACCACTACGGGCAAGTTCTGCCGCTTGTGCACGGCGACCATCCGCTGAATCTGCACGTCCGCCTGGGCGTTGTAATGCATGCGTTGCATCAAAGATAACCGGCGCCATTGGCTTCATGTCATCCATGCCAAGCATATCAACCACTAGGTTGTTATAACCAAAACTCGAGCCACGCTCACACAGAATAACATTGTTATTCCCCGCTTCATTAAATTTAGTAATGATGTGACGCATTTCATGTGGGGCTAAAAACTGCGGTTTTTTAACGTTAACAATCGCACCAGTTTTCGCCATTGCTACTACTAAATCAGTTTGTCGTGCTAAAAAGGCCGGTAATTGAATAATATCAACTATTTCAGCGACGGGAGCGGCTTGATGTGGTTCATGCACATCGGTGATCAAAGGTACATTGAAGGTTTTTTTAATTTCTTCAAAAATTCGTAAACCTTCTTCCATACCCGGTCCACGATATGAGTTGATTGATGAGCGGTTTGCTTTATCAAACGAGGCTTTAAACACATAAGGAATATTAAGCTTAGTGGTCACTTCAACATAATGCTCAGCAATACGCATCGCTAGATCGCGTGATTCTAAAACATTCATGCCACCGAACAGTACAAACGGCTTTTCGTTTGCCAATTCAATATCATTAATTTTTATTAAATGGTTATTCATTTTTCATTCCTTAAGGTGCAACTGCTTGCATCATTAATCCACAAATATACGCCATGTAAGTCCCCACGCCATAACCAAGTACGGCGAGTAACACGCCAACTGGTGCAAGCGACGGGTGAAATGCTGATGCCACTACAGGCGCTGATGCAGCGCCGCCGACATTCGCTTGCGAACCAACCGCCATATAAAATAACGGTGCTTTAATTATTTTAGCAACAATTAACATTAAGCTGGCATGGGTGAGCATCCAAATTAAACCTATCACAAAATACATTGGCGATTCGACTATTGCAGTGATATTCATATGCAAACCAATAGAAGCAACGAGAATATATAAAAAGCAAGAGGCGACTTTTGATGCTCCAAACGCTTCAATGTGGCGCACTTTAGTAAACGACAATGTAATACCAATGGTCGTCGAAATTACGATCAACCAGAAGAATTTACTGTTTAAGCTGTACTCTTGTGCCCATGGGAAATTAGCCCCAAAATAAGGCCCTAAGAAGTCGGCGCAAAAATGAGCAAGCCCAGTAATACCAAATGCAATAGCAATGATCATCATATAATCATTCATTGTTGGCATACGGGCATGCTCTGCTTGGTATTTTTCAACCCGGTTTTTTAACTCTTCAATTGCGCTAGTATCAGCACCAGTTTTTGCATCTATAGCTTTGTGATTAGCAGCCATTAGTAGTAATACTGCCATCCATAAATTAGCGACGATCACATCAACCGTAACCATAGCAGAGAATATATCACCCCCTACTTCAAACATCTCTTTCATCGACGCTTGGTTTGCACCACCACCAATCCAACTACCTGCAATGGTCGTCATCCCACGCCATACTGCATCTGGACCATGGCCGCCAACAGCTTCCGGATACACTGCACTCATGACCAAAATAGCCAGTGGGCCGCCAATAACAATCCCCACAGTACCGGTTAAAAACATAATTAATGCTTTTGGACCTAGGTTAATAATCGCTTTTAAATCAATACTTATAGTCAGTAATATTAAACAAGCAGGCAGTAAATAACGTGATGCAACAAAATACACATTGGATGAATGACCATCAACAATGCCAAACGTGTTAAGTAGTGAGGGTAAAAAATAGCACAGTAGTAATGCTGGGACATATTTGTAAAACTTTTTCAGTGCACTATTTTGACTGTTCGATGTTTTAAAAATAAAGCCTAATATTACTGCGAGTAAACCAAAGACAACTGCGTCATTGGTGATCAGGGCCGTATGGGCGTCAGCCATGTAAATTCCTTAAAAAGTTAATGGTGAGTTTTGTGATTATCTTCAAGTTCTTCAAGTTGATGCTGGATAATTTCAATCGCAGGATCATCTGGGCACTCATCGATAAAAAATTGTAAGTCGTCACGTGCCATTTTCGGACAATCTAACTGGTTAAGTAAATAGCCTCTGTCGCGCCTTTCGTACGGGTCATCGCCTATTAGCTCCATTAACATCTCAACGCAGCTCAAAGCATGACCAAACTTATTGCTCGAAATGAACGCCCACTTTTGTTGCGCTAAATAAAGTTTGTACACTTCTTCGTCAAAAATAAGCTCAAGAGGCTCTTGCTCATCACCATTTTCTTCACTGGCGTTTTCAGGAATGATATACCAACTTTGCTGCCCAGAACTTGGCTCCAACAAATACCCTTCTTCATCACTGATGGCAACATGGACATTTATTTCACTATTATTAATTGTCACATTGGCATCAAAGTCAGCATGATTAAGTAAGTGGCAAAGTAAAATTGCTAACGTAGTTTCTGAGCCACTGCGCATACTTAACATATAGCTAAAGCTATTAAGGGTATATTCGGGAACTTTCAGGCTAGACACGCTAAATAACCACTGCGTAAAAAACATGTCAACTATCGCGTCAAAACGATCGTGAATGTCGTCGTGTTGTTGACACAGTTCGGTGACTTGCGTTTCAAAGTCGTTTAAGGTGGCAAAGCTATCACTTAAATCGGCATGGGGATCCCACTTCGCTTCAGCGCTGATGCAACGATACAACGCTTGGGGTGCGAATGTGTCAAAAGCCTCATCTTGATAGGGTTCATTTTGATCTTCAAACCAAGGGGTGGTCATTTATACGGCAACATCTTAAATAGAAAATGAACGACTAGTTTACCTAGTTTTTAAAGCAGATACCAACGCCGTAGTTAAGTTTACTGTGCAAAGGCAAGAAATAGCCATTGCACAGTCATAACTTTAAAGAAATAAAGCCGTTTTAGTAACAGCCAATTTACCAATTAGCGCTATCACCACTGTTGTTGCAACTAAAAACAACACTTTAACGCTGATTTTTTGCTGTTTACTGGCAATAATGCCCAAAGCGATATAAGCAATTACAAGTACAATTTTTTCGAGTAACCACATTTGTTCTAGCGGATTTATTTTAGCAATCGCCATTAAACTGATGGCTGAAATAAGTAACAAGGTATCTGTGGCATGACTGCCAATAAACACCAATTTATTTTTAGCGATAGCACCACTGCCTAATCGAGAAAATGAACGAATATAAAATAAAACAATGCTTAAAACTGCGATTGCCATGTGTGTGTGTTTTACTGCTAAATAATCCATATGCCCCTAACTACTCATTAATGTTAAAAAATTTTTAATCTGGAAAACGCGCCAATATTTGTTCAAGTTCTTCAAGGTGTGCATTAAACACATCAACTAACTTAGGCTCAAAGTGCTTGCCTTTTTGTTGGTTAATTTCATGAACGACATCATCAACAGTCCACGCCTGTTTGTAACAGCGTTTATGGCGTAGTGCATCATATACATCAGCAAGTGCGACAATGCGTCCAAACACATGAATGTCAAAACCTTTAAGCCCTTGTGGGTAACCCGTACCATCCCATTTCTCATGGTGATCACGTGCAATCTCAGCTCCCGCATTAACAATTTCTCGGCGCGAACCTTGTAGAATTAAATAGCCTTTTTGGGTGTGAGTTTTCATCACTTCCCACTCTTCATCGGTCAATTTAGCGGGCTTATTTAAAATAGCATCTGGAATACCGACTTTACCAACATCATGCAATGGCGAAGCTAAGCGCACAAGCTCTGCCTCGCGCTTTGATAAACCATAACCCAAAGCTAATGTATTACAAATATGTGAAACCCGTTTAACATGATTCCCTGTTTCAGTAGAGCGCTGCTCGAGCGCTTCACTTAAACGAAGCACGAGTTCTTGTTGAGTCGCTTCAATTTCCGATTGCAATTGCACATTCTCATACGCAAGTTGTACATTTTGCGAAAATATCTCAATTAAATGCCGCTGTGTGTCTGTTAAATATTTAGGGATCCCAGAAATAAATAACATTGAATTATGGTTATGCTCACTGCAACAGTATGCAAACAGATAATTATCTTTATAAACTATGGTTTTATCTCTGAGCGCTTGTCTACACGCCGAAAGTTGCTCCGTATTAAGCACTTCTTCAATTGCTTTACCTTCACTGCGCTCAAAATCGCCTCGTCCAGAAAAAACGACCAACTTATGTTGATTATCCTGTGGATTTCCTGCGACTAAACTCGTTGCATACATGGCTTGGTCAACAGTGCCTAACAACGACGTTAGTTGTTGCATTACCCCTTCAATAAAGTGATCAAGTGAATGGGCTGAAAAGATATCTCTGGATGCTGTTATTATTTTTTCAAGCCCTTGGCGAGACTGCTCAATTGATAAAATGTCACGGTAAGAACGCAGGCTCGACATTACCACTGTAAATAACTTTTGTGCTGTGAGTTCCGTTTTCGATTTGTAGTCATTAATATCGTAGTTAACGATAACTTGCCGTTCTGGAGCTTGGCCTGGCTGGCCTGTACGAAGGATAATACGAATATGATTATTTTTTGCAACTTCACGAATGTATTGCGCAACTTTTAAACCTGCGTCATCGGTTTCCATTACTACGTCAAGTAGCACCACGGCTGCATCTGGGTTTTCATCTATTTGTATCTTTGCTTCACTGCCTGAGTATGCGCTAATAAACTCTAAACGTTTATCTTGAAATTCAAAATCACTTAATGCTAGCTTTGTTACAGCATGAACCTCGGGCTCATCATCAACTATAATAACTTTCCATGTTCCCTTTATCACTTCACAAACCTCTTCTTGCGGTTCGTCCGAAAATAAAAAATCATCCATCATACTGAGTCCTCAAAGGCATTAATGCTGCTCTCGCACCGTAATTTTTATAGTTATCCAGGCCACTGTGCAAGCGTTACACGATCATTATCTGCTAAATCTTTAACTGTAAGTATATTTGTATACGCCATTTGTGCAAAAAAACTATGCACTTTAGTACTTTGTTGATATCCATGCTCAATTAAAAGCGTACCATTTGGGACTAAAAAATCGCGAGCTTGAGTAATAATATATTTAATGTCTGCCATTCCGTCATCATCGGCCACCAGTGCAGATAGCGGTTCAAAACGCACATCACCTTGGCTTAAATGAATATCATCATGTTCAATATACGGCGGGTTACTAACTATTAAATCAAACTGTTGTGCAGCAACATGACTAAACCAATTACTTTGCACAAAGTTCACGTTAGTAAAACCCAATCGCTGTTTATTTGTATTCGCCAGTGAAACTGCATCAGCCACTCTGTCAACACCAGTTATTTGCCAATCAGGCATTTCGCTGGCCAATGCAAGGGCTATTGCGCCAGTACCAGTGCCTAAATCAAGTACTTTGGCAGTTGTGGGGAGAGCTAAACCTAGAGCATGCTCTACCAGTGTTTCAGTATCAGGACGCGGGATCAAGGTGGTTGGGTTAACTTGCAAAGGCAAGCTCCAAAACTCCCGCAACCCCGTAATGTGAGCTACTGGTTCGCCATTTAAACGCCGCTGACAATACTCGTCAAATTGCTGTTGTTGCGCATCACTAAGATGATGTTCTGGCCAACTAAATAAATAACTTCGAGGTTTTTGTAACACATCGAGTAATAACACTTGCGCATCAAGTTTTGCGCTATCACTGCTACTTTGCAACAACAAAGTAGCTCGTGTTACAGCGCTTTCAACCGTGTCTGTCACAATTATTCATCACCCATCGCAGCAAGTAAGTCTGCCTGATGCTCTTGCATTAATGGTTCGATAACACAGCCTAAATCACCTGCTACAACTTCATTTAAACGATACAGTGTTAAATTAATACGGTGATCAGTTATACGTCCTTGCGGGTAATTATAAGTACGAATACGCTCTGAACGATCGCCACTACCAACTAAGTTACGACGCTCGGAAGCTTCTGCAGCGTGGCGTTTTTCATCTTCAGCTTGTTGCAGGCGTGCAGCAAGGACTGACATCGCTTTCGCACGGTTTTTATGCTGTGACCGCTCATCTTGACACTCAACCACAACTCCCGTTGGTAAATGAGTAATACGAATAGCTGAGTCTGTTTTATTTACGTGCTGGCCCCCAGCACCTGAGGCGCGGAAGGTATCAACTTTTATGTCTGCTGTATTAATTTGAATTGCTTCAGCTTCCGGAATTTCAGCCATCACCGCCACTGTACAGGCTGATGTATGAACGCGCCCTTGTGATTCGGTCTCTGGTACACGCTGTACTCGATGCGCACCTGACTCGAACTTAAGTTGACCGTACACCCCTTCACCACTGATATTTGCAATAACTTCCTTATAACCACCATGCTCACCTTCATTGGTGCTGACCACTTCCACTTTCCATTTTTTGGTTTCTGCATAACGGCTATACATACGAAACAGATCACCGGCAAAAATTGCCGCTTCATCACCACCTGTTCCAGCACGAACTTCCAAGAATACGTTATTATTGTCTCGTGGATCTTTTGGTAACATCAGCACTTGTATTTGCTCTTCAATTGCCAAAATCTGTGCTTTCGCTTCTTTATATTCTTCTTGCGCCATTTCTCGCATGTCAGGATCTGAATCTTTAAGCATTTCTTCAGCCGTTGCTACATCATCCTGTGTTTGCTGATAGGCAAGGAATGCTTTAACAATTTCTTCTAACTCTGAATACTCTTTAGAAAGTGTACGAAAGCGATTTTGATCGCTGATCACAGACGGGTCACTTAGCAGCGCTTGTACTTCTTCATAACGCTCAACTAAGGTTTCTAACTTACGATATACGGACTCTTTCATGTAACTGCTATTCCTGATCAATACCTAACATTTTCTTTAATTGGCTTAACTGAGCAACTTCACCTTTTTTTGCCGCATCTTGAATTGCACGGGTAGGTGCGTGCATCAAACGGTTGGTTAATTTGTTGGCCAGCTCTAAAATAATTTTTTCTGCGTCTTTACCGGTATTTAATTGGCTAATTGCCTTATCAACCAGTTCAGACTTTATATCATGTACATCTTGACGATATGAACGGATCAAGTCGACAGAGTCGAGAGAACGCATCCACATTACAAACTCGGTACAGCGCTCAGTTATAATATCCTGCGCTTCATCGGCGGCTTGCTCTCTTGAGGCGATATTTTCGCTTACTATTGTCTGTAAGTCATCAACCGAATACAAATAGGCAGCATCTAATTCACCCACTTGACTTTCAATATCACGCGGCACTGCAATATCAATAAATAACATAGGCTTATTACGGCGCTGTTTAAGTGCTTGCTCAACTACACCTTTACCAATTATCGGTAATGTGCTGGCTGTCGAGCTAATTACAATGTCAGCTTGATGTAAACGCTCTGGTAATTGCGCTAATGCAATGATATCTGCATTCACTTCCTCAGCTAATAAGCGCGCTCGTTCAATGGTGCGATTGGCTACTGTGATCTGTTGCGGATCATTTTGATATAAATGTTTAGCAACTAATTCTATGGTTTCGCCGGCACCAATTAACAATACCTTCGTTTTATCTAATTTACCGTATATATGTTTGGCTAAATTAACCGCAGCATACGCCACCGATACCGCACTAGCACCAATATCCGTTTCAGTACGTACTTGTTTTGCGACCGAGAACGTTTTTTGAAACAAGCGATCAAACACTACGCTGACTGAGTTATGATTTTTAGCACTATTATAAGCTTGCTTAATTTGCCCCAGTATTTGCGGTTCACCGAGCACTAATGAGTCGAGTCCGCACGCAACCCGCATTAAATGATTAATCGCCTCGTTATCTTGATGGCAATATACATTACTGCTCAGTTCATATTCATCCAAACCATGGAAACTGGCTAACCATTGCAACAGTATTTGGGAATTTTGCTGGGCAAGGCTACAATAGATTTCTGTTCGGTTACAGGTTGACACTATAACCGCTTCATTAAACTGATCGTGATCACTCAGTTGCTGTAATGCTTCTGACAATTGCTCAGGCGAAAAGGCAACCTTTTCTCGTAATTCTACAGATGCGGTTTTATGATTAATACCAAGTGCTACTATGGTCATAAGTGCCAAATATTGCTAAGCCGTGCGTGAAAGACGATAATTTTACCAAAAATCAGCGGAATATGGAAAGTAAGGAACGACATTTGATTCGACTATATTTGATTTTACTCATCTTTTTTTTATTTTTAAGTGGTTGCGCGCAGCAAATTCAGCCACAAACAGCCCTTTATGATGACTGGAAGTCGCAATTATCACAACAAAGCAATTGGCAAGTAGAAGGTAAACTCGCCTTTATTAGCCCAGATGAACGCCAATCTGCTAATTTAAATTGGCAACAACAGGAAGCATTAAACCAATTAATTCTCACTAGTTTTATCGGTACCCGTGTTTTGGCATTAACTCAAAATAGTGACGGTGCTGAACTTGAATACGATGATGAAGTTTATCATGATGTAAACGCATCACGTCTCCTTGCGAGACTTACAGGGTTTACCATCCCAATGGACAGGGCTGATGACTGGTTAAAAGGCACCGTTATTGATTCAAGCCTACAGGTTGATGAACTTGGTCGCGCAAAGAGCGTAACTTGGCATACAGCGGATGGTGCTCAATGGCAAATCAATTACGCTGACTACCAACAATATGCCGGTTTTTGGCTGCCGAAAAAGCTGACTTTAAAACACCGCGATATTAAAATAAAAATTCAACTCTATGAGTGGCACTTTGACTAACATAAATAAACACACTATGACTTCATTTTCTTTACTCGCTCCGGCAAAACTGAATTTATTTTTACACATAAATGGTCGCCGTGATGATGGCTATCATGAGCTTGAAACCCTATTTACATTTTTAAATTATGGCGATCAACTCACCTTTACTTTGAGTGAAACAACAGAGATTGAAATCACAGGCGATACCTTTGATATCCCCCTGCAAGATAATTTAATCTATAAAGCGGCTGTTTTATTACAAAAACACACCAATTCTTCGCAGGGTGTAAAAATAAATTTAACTAAAATTTTGCCTATGGGTGGCGGTGTTGGCGGAGGCTCTTCCGATGCAGCAAGCACGCTTTTAGCGCTTAATAAATTATGGCACTGCCAATTATCGCTGCTTGAATTAGCAGAACTGGGGGTGCAGCTAGGTGCCGATGTGCCTGTATTTATAAATGGCAAAAGCGCTCTAGCTCAAGGTATTGGCGAGAAGTTGCTCGATGTTGAGCTGCCGTCAAAATGGTATTGTGTGGTTCATCCTAGTGAACATGTAAGCACAGCCAAAATATTTACTCACCCCGATTTAAAACGTGATACACCGAAGCTAAAAGGTGATTGGCAACAGCACACATTAAGCAACGATTGTGAGCCTTTAGTCAAAAAGCTCTGCCCTGAGGTTGAAAAGACCCTCCAGTGGTTGCTAAAATACGCTCCGTCGAAGATGACTGGCACAGGTTCATGCTGTTTTGTTGAATTTGCCACGCAAAAAGAAGCACAACATGTTCTTGAAAATCTCCCCCATAATTGGGACGGTTTTATTGCCAGCAGCGTTAATATCTCTCCTGCCCATACGCAGTTGAACGCTATTCATTTAAGCAATGAAGTAACGTACAAGTAAATTAGTTTAAGTTAATAAGCAGTACTTTATGTATCACTTATTAGTCCAAAAATTCAGTGCCTGAGGAACCCTACCGTGCCTGACATGAAGCTCTTCGCTGGTAACGCAACACCTGAGTTAGCTCAAAAAGTTGCAAAACGTTTATATATTGAAGTAGGCGATGCTGTTGTTGGCCGTTTTAGCGACGGTGAGATCAGTGTTCAAATTAATGAAAATGTTCGTGGCTCGGATGTTTTTATTGTGCAATCAACCTGTGCCCCTACAAACGATAACTTGATGGAGCTTATCGTTATGGTTGATGCCTTACGTCGTGCATCTGCAGGTCGTATTACAGCCGTCATTCCTTATTTTGGTTATGCACGTCAAGACCGTCGAGTACGTTCTGCCCGTGTGCCAATCACAGCAAAAGTTGTTGCCGATTTCTTATCAAGTGTAGGTGTTGACCGTGTTCTTACGGTTGATTTACACGCTGAGCAAATCCAAGGCTTCTTTGATGTACCAGTTGATAACGTATTTGGTAGCCCAGTGCTACTTGATGATATGAAAGAGCGTCAGTTTGATGATGTTGTTGTTGTATCACCAGATATCGGCGGCGTAGTGCGTGCTCGTGCTATTGCTAAGCTTTTAAACGATACCGACCTTGCAATTATTGATAAACGTCGTCCACAAGCGAATGTTTCTCAAGTTATGCATATTATTGGTGACGTTGAAGGTCGTGACTGTATTATCGTTGATGATATGATCGACACTGGCGGTACTTTATGTAAAGCAGCTGAAGCACTTAAAGAACATGGCGCTAAGCGTGTATTTGCATACGCAACCCACCCTGTACTTTCTGGTAAAGCCGTAGAAAATATTCGTAACTCTGTTATTGATGAAGTAATTGTTACTGATTCAATTCCACTGTCTGCTGAATTAAAAGCAATTGATAAAATTAAAGTGTTAACACTTGCAGACATGTTAGCGGAAACGATTCGTCGTATTAGTAATGAAGAGTCAATCTCTGCGATGTTCGAACACTAAGCCGTGTAGTTACATTGTATACTGACTTATTAAAGCGCCTCATTGGCGCTTTTTTTATCTGTCGTGTTTCTTTTAATTGATGGTGGTGGTATGATAGCGCGCCTTTTGGCTAGGGACCTTGGTCGCAAAGGCCCTACACTATTTATTTATTGGAGACATCATGTCTAACGAAACATATACATTTAATGCAGAATTACGCACAGAAACAGGTACAGGTGCGAGCCGCCGCCTACGTCGTGAAGATAAAGTTCCTGCTATCCTTTACGGTGCTGACAAAGAAGCTGCATCACTTACTTTTGAACACAAAGACATTATCAAAGCACAAGAAAGTGAAGGTTTCTACACTCACATTCTTACTCTTGATATCGCTGGTGAAAAAGTTGAAGCTATCCTTAAAGATATCCAACGTCACCCGTTCAAGCCAAAAATCACTCACCTTGACTTCCAACGTGTAGATGCTGCTCACAAACTTCACACTAAAGTGCCAGTTCACTTCATCGGTGAAGACGTAGTAACTAAAGCAGGTAACACTGTAGTTCACCAATTAACTGAAATCGAAATCACGTGTCTTCCTAAGTCACTTCCTGAGTTCGTTGAAGTTAACGTATCTGGCCTAGTTGCTGGTGATTCACTACACATCTCTGACGTTAAACTTCCTGCAGGTGTTTCATCTGTTGATTTAGCGAAAGGTGCTGATCACGACCAGTCTATCGTAACTATCAAAGCTAACAAAGCTGCGCCAGTTGAAGACGAAGCTGCAGAATAATTTTTAAGGTTTGCACCTTGAATTCTATTCAAATGCTTGTGGGCCTGGCTAATCCAGGCCCCGAATACGCAAACACTCGCCACAATGCAGGTGCTTGGTTCATCGAGCAACTCGCTGCACGCTACAACTGTACGCTAAAACACGAGCCTAAGTATCACGGCCTTACAGGTAAAGTGATCATCCAAGGTCAAGAATTCAAATTACTGATCCCCACCACTTATATGAATTTAAGTGGTAAAGCAGTCGGTAGTTTAGCCAACTTTTTCAAAATCCCTGTTGAGAGCATTTTAGTTGCCCATGACGAAATGGATTTAGAACCCGGTGTTGCCAAATTAAAGAAAGGTGGCGGACACGGTGGCCATAATGGCTTAAAAGACATTATTGCAAAAATGGCAAATCAAAAAGATTTCATGCGTTTGCGCGTTGGTATTGGTCATCCTGGACATCGTGAAATGGTCACCGGATGGGTGCTTGGAAAAGCAGCCAAAGAAGACCAAGAAAAAATGGATGCCGCAGTAGATGAAGCAGTTCGTTGTATGGAAATACTTGCAAAAGATGGTGTGTTAAAAGCACAAAACAGACTACATTCGTTTAAGCCATAATCGGTTAAGCGGATCTAAACAAGGTATCTTAACTATGGGTTTCAAATGTGGCATCGTCGGTTTGCCTAATGTTGGTAAATCAACACTTTTTAATGCATTAACCAAAGCGGGTATCGAAGCCGCTAACTTTCCTTTTTGTACCATTGAGCCGAACACGGGTGTGGTACCGGTACCAGATCCTCGTCTTGACGAACTTGCAAAAATTGTTAACCCGCAACGTATCCTAACCACCAGTATGGAGTTTGTGGACATTGCAGGTCTAGTAAAAGGTGCATCAAAGGGTGAAGGCCTTGGTAATCAGTTTTTAGCTAATATTCGTGAAACCGATGCAATTGGTCACGTAGTTCGCTGCTTTGAAGATGAAAACGTCATTCATGTAGCGGGAACAATTGATCCTGCAGATGATATTGACGTGATCAATACCGAGCTAGTACTTGCCGATATGGATAGCGCTGACAAAGCAATTTTCCGTAATGCAAAAAAAGCCAAAGGTGGCGATAAAGACGCCAAAGAACAAAATGCTGTTCTTGAAAAAGTAAAAGCACACCTTGATGAAGGCCTAACGTTGCGCTCTTTAGCACTAACTAAAGAAGAAAAAGCAGCCATTAGTTCGGTTAACTTCTTAACGATTAAGCCAACAATGTATATTGCTAACGTTGCCGAAGATGGTTTTGAAAATAACCCGCACCTTGATCGCGTACGTGAAATTGCTGCTGCTGAAAATGCTGTTGTTGTACCAGTGTGTGCCGCAATAGAATCTGAGCTTTCTGAGCTTGATGAAGAAGATAAGCTAGAGTTTATGGCTGATCTTGGTCTTGAAGAGCCTGGCCTTAACCTTGTGATCCGCGGTGGTTATGAGCTACTGCAATTACAAACCTACTTCACAGCAGGTGTTAAAGAAGTACGTGCATGGACAATTCCTATTGGCGCAACGGCTCCACAGGCTGCCGGTAAGATTCATACTGATTTCGAGCGTGGCTTTATTCGTGCACAAACTATCGCCTTTGATGACTATATCACTTATAAAGGTGAAAGTGGTGCAAAAGAAGCAGGCAAGATGCGCCAAGAAGGTAAAGAATACATAGTTAAAGACGGCGATGTAATGAACTTCTTGTTCAATGTGTAACAACATGCCACTGTAACTTACCACTGTTAATAATTTTAAAGGCTCGTTTTTACGGGCCTTTTTTATTTCTCCTCTATCATTAAAAAAATAAGTCTCGTTAAATCAGTTAAAAAAACACCGTTTTTAATAAAAAATAGCCGCTTAGCTTAATTTTCCTGCAAACAAACCCTGATAAGTGTTTTTTTGCAAAAAAGGTGTTGACGGATTTGGGTCATATCAGCATAATACGCCCCGCACTCAGCGATGAAGTGCTAACAAAAAAGATGGCTAAGTAGCTCAGCTGG
>NZ_PNDT01000076.1:0-43925 GCF_005886375.1 Pseudoalteromonas sp. S1727 | reverse complement strand
ATGAAGTGGGTTACGAAATTCGTAACTTTAGGAATGTGGGGCTATAGCTCAGCTGGGAGAGCGCCTGCCTTGCACGCAGGAGGTCAGCAGTTCGATCCTGCTTAGCTCCACCACTTTCCTACTCTTCTTATTTATCATCTTTTTAAACGTTTATTTCATCCTCATCAAATACTAATTCCAACAATCTTTTATACCAATTAAATACTTAAATCTTGAGCAATTGCTAATACTTAGCTATACCTAAATATTAGCCAATTGATATTGATTAAATTATGGATCTTCCTAAGCGAGCAACACTAAAGAAAATTGCCACGTTAGGAGTCACAGCAAGTATTATTACTCATGCTCCTTATGTCTTTGCTCGTAAAAAAGTGACGCTACGTGTATTGGGTACTCATGTCACTTTGCAAGAAGCTATTCGTCAACAAGCCATGGCTGATTTAGGTATCGATATTAAATTTCAACCCGCAGGCAGTGCTGCTGTTTTGCAAAAAGCCTCAATGGATCCAAGCTCTTTTGATTTATACGAACAATGGTCAAACAGTATTAATGTATTGTGGAATGCGGGGAGTATTCAGGCAATTGATAAAAAACGTATTAGCCACTTTTCTGAAATCAATGCTCTTACCAAAACTGGCAAGTTAACACCTAACGCGTCTTTAGGTGCCGGCGATGCGCCCTATAAACTGTTAAACATTCAAGATGATGGGACCTTAAGCAGCACTGAAAGTGACCTCATTAGTTATTTACCCTATGTTCATAACGTAGATTCATTTGGTTATAACACCGATCATATTCCGCTAGGCACAGCTTATGAAACTGAAAGTTGGTCATGGCTATTAAATGAAGAAAATCGCGGGAAAGTGGCGATTGTTAACGCCCCTTCGATTGGCGTGTTTGACTTAGCGTTAGCAGCTCAAAGTAAAGGGTTAATAAAATTTCATGATATTGGCGCCATGAGCCGCAATGAACTGGACCAACTTTTTGCTATTTTACTCGATTATAAAAAACAAGATCATTTTTGCGGTTATTGGAACTCGGTACCTGAGTCAGTTGAGTTTATGCGTAATAACCGTGCCTATATTGAAAGTATGTTTTCTCCTGCAGTCGAAAGCCTAAATAGCCAAGGTGTCAACGTTCGTTTTGCCGCCCCAAAGGAAGGGTATAGAGGTTGGCATGGAGTAATGTGTTTATCATCTCAAGTCGCTAATAACGCAGAAGATGCAGCGTATGATTATATGAATTGGTGGCTATCTGGTTGGCCAGGTGCATTTATAGCGCGTCAAGGCTATTATATTAGTAACCCACAGCGCTCTAAGCCATTGCTAAGTGATGCTGAGTGGCAATATTGGTACGAGGGAAAGCAAGCAACCCAAGATTTACAAAATACCCAAGGGAAGATTTCCGTGCTCGCAGGGAGTAGCAGAAGTGGCGGTAGTTATTTAACGCGTTTAAGTAACGTAGCAGTATGGAATACAGTAATGCCAACTTACGATTACAGCTTGCAAAAGTGGTATGAGTTAATTAGCCGCTAATGATGCTGCACTCGATCAAATCAAAAATTACCATTACCCTCAGTATTTTAATTTGCTTATTATTGCTGCAAAGCTATTTTTTTGAGCGAGCACAAAGCTCATTAACCAAGTTACTCTTTTTACAAAATGATGCGTTAATGAAAACAGCGCTCACAACAAGCCTTGAGAATAATGTTATTTCACTGCAAGGTCAGGTTGTGGAATATGTTGATCATGCGACACCAAACGCCATTAACAACTTCAAACGTTTTCATAACCAAGCACAACAAAATCTAATCACCTTTTCAAGTAAAACAGCGCAACATCAATATCAATCTATAATGGGCCGCCTTGAGGATCACTTAATTAACTACAACAACACCTTCGAACAAGTCGTTAAAATTCAAACTAACCGTGAAACGTTATTCAATGATCAATTTAAGCTCTCAGTTACATTACTTAATAATAAACTCGATGCTTTAAAACTACAGGCTGAGCAAAAAGATAAAACATATTACGCCGAAGCTAAACTCACTTTATCCACTATCGAACACGCGGCATTAACTTATTTACGTACCCCTCATTATGATGCCTCACAAATCATCACAACTAAAATTACAACCCTGCAAGCACAACTGGCTAATATTGCACTCGTAAACATGCAAGCACCCGCAGCTGAGTTTGCAATCGACATACTCAATATCCGCCGTGCTTATAATCAACTCACATTATTAACTAGGGGCTATATTTACTCTTTTAATGTTGTATTAACCGGTATTGCTAACGAACTGCTTTATCTGACTAAACAAATTAATAACAGTGAAAAAGCAACATTAAGCCAGGCCCAACAACAGCTAACCGACCGCCTAGCGCAAACAGCTAAGCAGTCTAGAGCTTTTGGGCTGATTATTGTGGTATTAATTATTGTTGTTAGCTTATTTATCGCTAGGGCAATTATTATTCCAATCAGCAAATTAACACTTTTACTTGAAGATATGAATAATGACAGGCTCACCACTGAGCTGGACGAGCCCAACCAAAAAAACGAAATTACCAGTGCCATAAAAGCTGCTAATGCGCTATATCGAAAAAATCAGCAAAGTAATAAGTTGCTCATAGAAACACAGCAACTTAATGTGCAGTTGAAAGATATCAATGCAGCATTGATGCTCGCGAAAGAGCAAGCCGAGAAGGCCAACAAAGCAAAAAGTGACTTTGTTGCCAATATTAGCCACGAACTACGAACCCCCATGAATAGTATTTTAGGTATGCTGCAATTACTTCAAGAGTCTGACATTGGTAAACATGAACAAAATCATGTAAGTAGAGCATTATACAGCGCCAATAACTTACTTGGAATTCTCAATAATATTCTCGACTTTGCCAGACTTGATGCTCGACGCTTAAAGCTAGAAAGCACTCCTTTTACACTCATAGACATTACACAAAGTTTAAATACTTCTTTTGCGAGTATTACTAAAAAGAAAAATATAAAGCTAACAATCACCTGCCATACTGATCAAAAACAACCTCTTAATGGAGATGCAGCTAGACTCCGTCAAATACTGTATGCATTAATTGATAACGCCGTTAAGTTCACCGACCAAGGTGAAGTTAAGCTATTTATCGAAACGGTGGCTCAACAACATCAAATCATTACTTTACGTTTTACCGTTGAGGATACAGGTATCGGTATTGAAGCTGATAAATTACAAGAGATTTTTAACCCTTTTCATCAAGGGAATAATAATATAAACCGCCAATTTAACGGTACCGGCTTAGGCTTAACCATTAGCCAAAAACTCGTTAAATTACTCGGTGGGGAAATTCTAGTTCACAGCGTTGCAAACCAAGGTTCTGCGTTTTCATTCACTTTACCTTTTACCGTTACTGCCCATAAAACCATTGATTTTGGCCATAATCCACAACCACTGTTACTCAACCCTGCGGTAGCTTTAGAGAACTTAGATTTTAATGAAGAACTACTAAATACACTGTATCAGCGCTTTAAAGATGACTATACTGACTTTATACCGACCATTAAACAGCTTTATGCTCAACATCACCACCTAGAACTGCGCCGAGCCTTACACACTTTAACTGGTTTAGTTGGTACATTAGGGCTTGAACAACTAACCCATGCTACACAGACTTTGAAAACCGAGATAAAGGAGCAAGCCAGGGTCGATTTTAATGCTTTCGAACAGAGCTTTACACTTTCATTATGTGCTATCGATCAATATTTACTAACCAAACAATTAGAAGTGACGCCACAAATAGACCCAAATACCATAATCCAAACTGATTATTTAAAAATGATATTGTTAGACACTCAAGCAGCGCGGCCTATTTCAGCAAAGCTACGCCAGCAATTAACAGATCACATTAAAAAGTCCGGCGACGACCCACATTTGAGTGCAATAAAGGACTCCCTTGAGCAGTTTAATTTTCCAGTTACGCAGGCACTAATTAAACAATATTTAAAGAGCTAGAAAATTAGACAAGAACAGGAACAGTGGACTACTTTTATATAGTTACACACTAAAAGAAGAATTTAACGTGCTATCTAAAGAACAATTAATAACCGGTTTACTGGTGACTAATGAGCAACAAAAACCCTTAATTTTAATTGTTGATGATGAGCCTAGCAACTTACATATATTGGTTGAAGGTTTGTTGTCTGATTATGATGTGCGCGTTTCTATAAGCGGCCCTAAAGCTATTGAGTTTGTTAAAACAACTCGCCCAGATTTGATCCTTCTTGATATTATGATGCCTGATATGGATGGTTATGAAGTATGTAAAATTCTCAAAAGTAACCAACATACCAAAGGTATTCCAATTATCTTTGTCACGGCACTCACTGATGAAGACTCTGAAGAACAAGGCTTTGAACTGGGCGCGGTAGATTATATTCACAAACCCTATAAATTAGCCCTGGTACGTGCCCGTGTTCGTACTCATATCACTGTACAAGGTATGCTAGATCGCTTGATCGAAAAAAACTTTGACCTACACGATAAATTATTAGAAATTGAAAAGCTCGCCAGTGAATTAAACAAGCGCGAAACTGAGCTTAAAAAACTGTCTGCCAAACAAAAGCTTTTTTATCAAGCGTTAACCAGTACCGCAGATGGTGTGGTAATCACTAATAGCCAAGGGATCATCATTGCAGTCAACCCTTCTTTTTGCCGTATTACTGGCTTTTGCGAAAGTGAAGCCTTAAATACACCACTCAAAGATGTTAAACAAAATAACCTCCCAGAAATGAGCTTTGCTGATATTTGGCAACATGCAAGTAATGCTGGTTACTGGAGTGGCGAACTTGTCACGCGTCGTAAAAATGGCGAGTTATATCCTGAATTATTAACCCTAAGTATGGTGAAAAATGACGCCGACACTAACGTCAATTTTATTGGTGTATTTAGTGATATCTCCAGTGTAAAGGTAACTCAAGAGCGGATCGATTATTTAACCTGGCACGATGAATTAACAGGCTTTCCCAATCGCAATAATTTTTTAAAACAGCTCGATTTACAGCTACGCCAATCTTATACCGAGCACTGTTATGCGTATATTTATATTATTGATATTGACAGCTTTCATTCCATAAATGATGGCTTAGGTTTACTTGCTGGAGATACCGTTTTAAAAGAGCTTGCGAGTAGAATTGATAAATGTATTGATAATAATGATGTGATTGCACGCCTTGGTAGTGATGAGTTTGCCGTTTTGAGTACTGCAAACAAAGGGTGCGGCCGTATACGTGCACAATCGCTAGCTGAAAGTAAAGCGCAAAAGTTATTGCAAGTTATCAGTCAGCCATTTGAGATTGATAGCGAGCAAATAACTTTAACGGTCAGTATTGGTAGCTATTTATTTCCGCATATGGAAGTGCGTGAATCAGCCATAGAAACCATTCGAAACTGTGAAGCCGCGTGCTATAAAGCCAAAGAAAAAGGCGGTAACCGTATCACCTCATTTGACACATCGTTTGGCGAGCAAGCAAAACGGCGCTTTGAAATTGAACAAGATTTACGTAAAGCTATTAATCAAAATGAGCTCACCCTTTACTTACAATCTCAATTTGATCGCCAACAGCAATTAAAAGGGGCCGAAATATTATTACGTTGGGAGCATTCTAGTAAAGGATTTATTAGCCCCGCTGAGTTTATTCCAATTGCTGAAGAATCCGATATTATTTTTGACTTAGACTGCTGGGTTACTCAACAAGCATTAGCCCTATTAGCTAAAGTAAACAAGCAACACCCACAACTGAGTTTATCAATCAACATTAGCGGCCGGCACTTTCACGAAAACCGTTTTCTAAGTTTTATAACAGAGCAGATCAACAATAGTGAAATTAATCCTAAAACACTGACAATAGAGATCATTGAAGGTACATTACTTAATCACATGGAAGCAGCAATTGCCGCTGTACATCAATTAAAAAAATTAGGTGTTAGATTATCGATTGATGATTTTGGTACTGGCTATTCAAGCCTCACCTATTTAAAACAACTGCCGATCCATGAACTTAAAATTGATAAATCATTTGTATTTGAAGCACCCACTAATAAAAATGATAAACTTATCATTGATATGATCGTCAGCTTAGGGAATTTATTTGATTTAGAAGTGGTTGCTGAGGGGGTTGAAGGCGATGAGCACTTTGAATTATTGCAAGCCTACCCAAATATGATTTTACAAGGCTACCATCTACATAGGCCTGAGCCTGCTAGTGATTGGCTTAAAAAATTGGCAAAATAATACCGAGCTAATTAATTGCCCGGTATTATTTTTACTCGTTATAGCTAGCTAAAGCCGCGCATTAACTTAAGGCTTATTCGCGTACTTGGCCTTCACCATTCACTAAGTATTTTTCTGTGGTAAGTGACTCTAAGCCCATTGGGCCGTAAGCGTGCAATTTTGACGTTGCGATACCAATCTCTGCACCTAAACCTAACTGTGAGCCATCTGAGAAGCGTGACGACGCATTTACCATTACGACTGAAGCATCAACACTACGTTGGAATAACTCAGCGGCAGCTTGATTTTTAGTACAAATCACTTCGGTATGGTTTGAACCAAATTGTGCAATATGGTCAATGGCACCGGCAAAGTCTGGTACAACGCGAATTGCGATTTCTAAATCTAGGTATTCTTCACCAAATTGCTCCGCTGTAAGTACGGTTGCATTATCAAAATACTGTGCAGCTTGGCTGTCTGCATTAATTTTTACCCCTTCTTGGCGTAATACAACAGCACATAGATTTAAAAATTCATCAGCAATATCTTGATGAACCACTAAGCCCTCTAATGCATTACATACACCGGTGCGCTGGGTTTTACCATTCAGTAGTAAGTTAATAGCCACTTCAAGATCGGCATCTTTATCGACGTATAAATGGCACACACCTTTAAAGTGTTGGATCACAGGGATCGTGCTGTTCTCTGTCACAAAATTAATAAGGCCTTCACCACCGCGTGGAATGATTAAATCAATGCTGTCGCGCTGCTGCATAAGCTCCATTAATAAACCGCGATCTGGATCTGGGATAACTGAAATTAATGCTGTAGGCAAATTATGCTGCTCGAGTACGCTGTGCATTACGCTGGCTATTGCTTGCGAGCTTTTAAGTGCCTCTTTACCACCACGTAAAATTACACCATTACCTGACTTAAAGCACAAAGCACCTGCGTCGGCAGTTACATTTGGACGCGCTTCATAAATCATACAAACAACACCCAGCGGTACGCGCATCTTACGAATTTTAATACCATTTGGACGCTCTGTGATATCACGTAATTGACCCACAGGATCATCAAGACTTACAATCACTTCGATGCCTTCCGCCATCGCTTCGATACGTTCATCATTGAGCGTCAAACGGTCAACCATTGATGCTGCTAAATTATTATCGCGCGCAGCAGCTAAATCACTTTCATTTTCTTTAATGATAAAGGCTTTTTGCGCACGTAGTGCCGCAGCCATTTCTAGTAGCACCTGATTTTTGGTCTCGGTATCGAGTAAGGCTAACTGATGTGCCGCTTTTGCTGCTTGACGTGAAATATCCGTAATTAAACTCATGACTTCTCCAATAATGCGATATCTTTTTCTGAAATAACGGGACCGATCGAATCTTGCATTTTGTCGCTAAATTCGCTTTGTTCGTTATCAGCTATAAAATTCAATAAACAACTACTGTAATTAGCGGTCGCTTTAGCTAATCGAGTACCATCATTGCTGCGAACTAAAATGGTATCACCAACCGCAAACTCACCATGTACAGCAACAATTTCATCACCTCGAATACAGCCTGTTTCACCCTCTAGAGATTCATCAAATGAACCTTCAACAACAACTTCACCTTGCTCATTTGCTGTATGTGTCATCCAGTGCACAGCTTCTTGCATTGGTTTTTCATACGGCAAGAAAATAGTTCCTGGGTTTTCGCCTTCCAGTAGTTGTGTAAATGTTTTCTCTTTAAAACCGTTAATAATGTACGTAGTAATTCCGTGTGAAGTGGCTTTTTCTGCCGCTTCAATTTTAGTTTTCATCCCACCGGTACCAACCGCGCTGGTAGCACATCCTGCCATAGCATAGATTGAATCATCAATTGATTTAATTTCAGGCAATAACACCGCATCATCATGTAAGTTCGGGTTTTTATCATAAAGCCCATCTACATCTGAAAAAATCATTAATGCATCAGCATCTGCGGCCGCTGCCACCATCGCCGATAAATTGTCGTTATCACCCACCTTTAAATCATCTGTGGTCACCGTATCATTTTCATTCATGATAGGCAGCACACCATGCTCAAGTAAGGTAAACACGGTTTCTCGAATACTTTGATAGCGCTCACGGTCGCGTAAATCACCATGAGTTAATAAAATTTGTGCTGATGGGAAGTCAAAAAAGCGGTCCCACATTGCCATCATTTCTGTTTGGCCTGCCGCTGCCATGGCTTTTTTCATTACCACAGTACGCTCTTGCTGAGCAGGAAATAAATGCGCGCCAGCAGCAACTGAGCCTGACGAAACTAAAATCACTTCAATTCCTTGACTACGACAACGAACAATAAACTGAGCGATGGTTAATAAATAACGCGAGCGGCAGCCATCTTGATCCGGTGCAATTAATGCGCTACCTACTTTTAATACGATACGTCGCCAATTTAACTTTTGCATAAATGTTCAACTTTCCATTTTAACTGTGTTTTACCCTTTAGTAGGGTAAGTATGAAAACAATCACCTAGCACTACACTAGATTACGAGTTAACAATGTGTACGTTCCATTTCACTCACTTTCATTCTGCACTTTTAAATACTCAGCCAAAAACATTCACTCAGTATGTTTACTAAGCAATAGGTATAGCATAACTTTAGCTCAATCATTAAGACTGAACAGTTATAAAGTAAATAAAAAAGTGTTGTTTATGCATCGCTGTAAAAAGCTGTGTGAGGCTTTTTTATTAACAACATACATAGAGCCTCTAGAGTCTGGTACACCAACAGATAGGGTGATGACTCAAGGACCGAGATTTGCTCACCACGATGGGTGTCAAATATTGAGCAAGTAACAGTTCAACTCAAACTAAATAAATCACCAAAAGGTAATTTTTGTTCAAATTAACTAACTACTAAAAGTGAGTAAAATTATACAAATTGTGTTCCAAACAATTAAAAGTTAATTTTTAAGCATATAAATATAGTAACCTCAATCTAAGCCATTGAAATAAATCGCGACTTAAAAATAACTATATGTATTCGCTTAGTTCTAAAAAATAACTAATTAGATAACTAATTGTTTGAACACTAACTATAATACGCTAATTTTAGGGGAGAGATCAAGGCTACATTTCGTCCGGCTGGCTTATTATTCATCCTAAAAAATTTTAAAATACATATTTATCAATAGGTTATGTTAACTTTACTTCATTTTGATTATTTTAAACGCAGTTAATTTTCATTTCTTCCACAAATAACTTCATAAACAGCTAAAATTCTATTAGGAAAAAATAACATACACGTGTATACCCCTGTATCATTAGTCTCTAAAATGTTACTCCACACTGCAGTAATAAATAAGGAATGCATCATCTATGTCAGCTATTTATATCGCAGGGATCGCGCTATGCTCGGTTCTCGCTCAATGGGTAGCATGGGGTTTTCGTGTCCCAGCTATTTTATTTTTGTTGCTTACAGGCCTGCTACTAGGGCCTGCTACGGGTCTATTAGATCCCGATGCACTACTTGGTGATTTACTATTTCCAGTGGTCTCTCTCAGTGTTGCAGTGATCTTATTTGAAGGTTCATTAACACTGCACTTTCGTGAACTCAAAGGTATTGGCAAGGTAGTCAGGAACCTCTGCTCAATAGGGATGATTGCCACTTGTATCGTCATCAGCCTAAGTGCATATTGGATTTTAGAACTAAACTGGCGTGTTGCCGCAGTACTTGGTGCTGTTTTAGTTGTAACAGGGCCTACTGTAATAGCCCCGCTATTAAATTCAATGCGGCCGACTCAAGATATAGACCGAATTTTGCGCTGGGAAGGCATTGTTATCGACCCAATCGGTGCTTTATTTGCGGTATTAGTATTTGAAGCTGTCATGCTTGTTGGTCAAGGTGAAGTGTTTTTACACACTATTATCGCCTTATTCAAAACCTTAGGGGTGGGCTTGTCAATTGGTGTAGTTGCTGGCTGGTTAACAACTTTATTGATCCGCCGTGAATGGCTACCATTTGAATTACATAAGTTTGGCATCTTAGCGCTGGTATTGATCAGCTTTACAATTTCAAATCATTTAAGCCATGAATCTGGCTTACTGGCGGTTACAGTATTTGGTATTTGGCTAGCAAATCAAGATGATTTAGAAATTGATTCTGTTTTAGAGTTTAAAGAAGATCTGTCTATGATCTTAATTTCGACCTTATTTATCTTGCTTGCAGCACGTTTAGAGCTCTCGGATTTAATGATGCTTGATGCTGATGTGTTTATCTTTTTAGCAATAGTGCTGTTTGTTGCACGTCCACTGTGTATTGCTGTTTCAACATTTGGTACAGAGCTGCCAATAAAGTCTCGTCTAGTGCTGTCATGGATAGCGCCTCGGGGGATTGTTGCCGCTGCAGTAGGCTCGGTATTTGCGCTAAGTATGATGGAAGCAGGCGTCGCCGACGCAGAAAAAATAGTCCCGCTAATTTTTACTGTGATCATTATTACTGTGGTTTTGCAAAGTTTAACGGCTATTCCAATCGCTAAATTATTGGGTGTACGCCAACCTTCACCTAATACTATCTTAATAATAGGTGCTAACCATGTTGCTCGCGCCATTGCTTGTGGCTTAAAAGAGCAAAATATTCCAGTGCATTTATCTGATCCTGCTTGGGAAAACTGCAAAATGGCACGTATGGACGGCCTTGCTTGTTACTATGGCAACCCGCAGTCAGAGCATGCTGAGCGCTACCTACCATTAACCACTATTCGTAGTGTTATGGCGCTATCGCCTAATCGCCACCACAACGCATTAGGTGTGCAGTATTTTTCACATTTATTGAATGAGAAAAACGTGTTTTCACTGCGTTCTTCAACCTCACATGCTAAGGCAAATAAAGACAGCGCCACATTTTTATCTCGCCAAATACTATTTGGTGATAGTGGTTCATATGCTCGTTTAAGTAGCCTTATAGCAAAAGGCGGTAAAGTGAGTGCCACACGCATTTCAGAAGAGTTTAGTTGGGAGAAATATCAGGAGATGAATCCTGATGCGATCCCATTATTTATTATTAATGGGGATAAAGATAGCGATGAAGATTCACCGTTAAAGCTGCGTCCATTTACGATAAATATGGAGAAACCGCCACAACAAGGTGAGCGTATTATTGCAATGCAGCCACCGAAAATGTCGGTGTTAAAAGACCCCAACAATGGTAAAAACAAAGAGCCTAAACAATCTAAAGAAATAAAAGAGTAAACAAAAAGGGCTAGGTATTACACCTAGCCCTTTTACTTTCAACTCGCTAACTGTATCCTTTCTAACTCGCTAGCTATTCAATTCACACCTACATAGGTAAACGTGCGCGTGCCACTACGCTGTCTGGCATTTTTTGCGCCAGTTGAGCAAGTGATCGTTCAATCTTTTGGTGAGTTGCCTTGTCTGCCACCATGGCATGGAAGAGCCAACGATACGCATCTTCATAATCGCGTGGACTACCAAAGCCTTGATTAAACAAATTTACTAAGCGTAATTGTGCCTTCAAGTTACCTTGTGCCGCAGCTTCGCGCAGGTAAGTTATAGCCAGTGCTTTGTCTTTTTGCACTAAACGGCCAGTATCATAGTAACGACCAAGTTGCTCTAATGCAGCCGCTAAGCCTTGCTGAGCTGCCTGACGCATATAATACACACCCAATTCCACATTACGATCAACACACACCGCATACGCTAACATGTCGCCATATAGGAATTGATAAGAAGGCAATGCCATTTTATTGGCTCGTGCTTCGATATCTTGCACTAACTGGCAATCATCTGCCTTTACCCGCGCTAAATGGGCATTTTTATTGATCAGTGCTAACAGCTCTGTTTCTGTGTATAAAGGTACGGCAGTCAGCGGTTCCTCCGCTTTAGCGAAGCTTGCCAACAACATAGAGAGCGGCACTATTGATAAACAAGTTAACAAACGCATTTAGGTCACTTTAATTAAAACCATCTTGTTAAAGTTTATACAAAGATCGTTCCAGAATGAAATTTATCTAGGCTTATTTGTAATAAAGCTGAAAAACAGCCACAAAAAAAGCTGCTCTAGGCAGCTTTTTTAGTGCAATTGCTTATTACGCAAATGGGCTGCGTAGTACCATAGTTTCTACGCGATCAGGACCTGTAGAAATAATATCAACAGGTACACCTGTGATTTCTTCAATACGCTTGATGTAATCAAGTGCAGCTTGTGGTAACTGCTCAACAGAAGTAGCACCTACTGTATTTTCAGACCAACCTGGCATTTCTTCATACACTGGAGTTACTTTCTCGTAACCTTCAGCAGCAAGTGGCGTTACGTTAGTAACAGTACCGTCTTCTAACTGATAACCAGTACAGATTTTAAGCGTCTCTAAACCATCTAATACGTCAAGCTTCGTTAAACAGAAGCCTGTAATTGAGTTGATTTGCACTGCACGGCGCATTGCTACTGCATCTAACCAACCAGTACGACGCAAACGACCTGTTGTCGCACCAAATTCATGGCCAACAGTACCTAAGTGCTTACCTACTGGGTCTTGCTTTTCAAGGCCATCGTAAAGCTCTGTTGGGAAAGGACCAGAACCAACACGCGTTGTGTAAGCTTTGATAATACCCAGAACGTAATCAAGGTTTAATGGACCAAAACCTGCGCCTGTCGCAACACCACCGGCAGTGGTATTTGAAGAGGTTACGTATGGGTAAGTACCGTGATCGATATCAAGTAATGTACCTTGTGCACCTTCAAATAAGATGTTGTCGCCAGCAAGACGAGTTTGATCAAGTAATTCTGTAACATCAACAACCATTGCTTTAAGAATATCTGCAACAGCCATTGCATCATCAAATGTTTGTTGAAAATCAACAGCGTCTACTTTGTAGTAGTTAACTAAAGTGAAGTTATGATATTCCAATACTTCTTTAAGCTTCGCTGCGAATAGCTCAGGATTAAATAAATCACCGATACGTAAACCACGACGAGCGACTTTATCTTCATACGCTGGACCAATACCACGACCTGTAGTACCAATCGCTTTGTTACCACGTGCTTTTTCACGGGCAACATCTAATGCGATGTGGAAAGGCAAGATTAACGGACATGCTTCGCTTATTAATAAACGCTCGCGTACTGGTACGCCACGTTCTTCTAGCATGCCAATCTCTTTCATTAGCGCTTCTGGTGATACAACAACACCATTACCAATCACACATTTAACATTGTCACGTAATACACCCGATGGAATAAGGTGTAAAACCGTCTTTTCACCGCCGATAACTAAAGTGTGACCTGCGTTATGGCCACCTTGGTAACGAACTACTAAAGATGCTTTGTCTGTAAGGAGGTCAACTACCTTACCCTTACCTTCGTCACCCCATTGGGTGCCTAATACAACAACGTTTTTACCCATTGTAAATTCACTTAGAAAAAATTAGGACGAGATTTTACCAGATAATGAGGGCAAAGATCACCCCGTTTAGGTTATTTTTTCTGCGAGCACGTAGTGCATCACTCACAATAAAAATTAACTGGTTGAATAACATTAAGTTATTCACAATAATCTGTCTTACTAAAAGAAAAACCCTGCATACACAGGGTTTGGATTTGTGTTAGATATAAGAAGTGATTACTGCGCAGCAGCACCTTTCATATATCTAAAGAAGTCACTGTCTGGTGATAACACCATCACGTCTTGCTTATCTTTAAAGGTCTTTTTATAAGCCTCTAATGAACGTACAAAACTAAAGAATTCAGCGTCTTTATTGTATGCATCTGCATAAATAGCAGCTGCTTTTGCATCACCAGCACCACGAACAGCACGGGCATTACGCTCTGCATCAGCAAGCATAACCGTTACCCGACGGTCAACTTCAGCGCGGATAGTTTCTGCTTTTTCATTACCTTCAGAACGGTGTTCATTTGCAACCGCTTTACGTTCAGCACGCATACGTTTGTAAATAGAATCACTAACCTCTGATGGTAAATTGATCTGCTTAACACGTACATCAAGTACTTCAATACCTAACTCTTGAGCACTTTCAGAGGCTTGGACTAACGCTTCTTCCATTAGCTCGCTACGCTCACCAGATACAATCTCACGGATGGTACGTGAACCAAAATTAGTACGAAGACCGTTGTTTACTTTTTGCTTAAGTAGCGCTTCAGCGTATTGCTTATCACCACGGGCACGTAAATAAAATGCGCTAAAATCACTTACCCGCCACTTCACGAACGAGTCAACGATTAAGTCTTTTTTCTCACTGGTTACAAAGCGATCCGGTGCGCCATCTAAAGTTTGAATACGCGCATCAATACGACGTACTTGGCTAAAGAAAGGTACTTTGAATTGTAAGCCAGGGTTGTAAACAATTGCTTCACCACTGTCGTCTTTTTGTACTTTACTAAAGAGCATAACAATTGCTTTTTGCCCTTCAGGTACTACAAACACTGACGAAAATGACAACACAACGGCCGCTAATAATAGAACTAGACTAAAGTTTTTCATTGCGCTTATCTCCCGTCGTTAAAGCGATCTGCGCCAAAGCGGTCTGAACTTGAGTTCACAGTGCTATTGCGCGATGTATTAACTTTATTGCGTAGGTCGTTGATATCACTTGAACTAGGTAGTGCAACACGAGTTGCTGTACCTTGTTTTTCCATCATTTTATCAAGTGGTAAATACATCATGTTATTACCGCCTTTAACATCGACTAACACTTTCGAGCTGCTACCGAGCACTTCTTGCATGGCATCAATGTATAAGCGCTCACGAGTTACCTTTTTAGCAGCTTGATATTCAGGTAGTAGCTTTTCAAAACGGGCTACCTCACCCTCTGCTTCTAAAATAACACGCTCACCATAACCTTCAGCTTCTTGCGTCATACGCGTTACTTGACCACGAGCACGCGGTTCAATCTCACGGGCATAAGCTTCCGCTTCACGAATGAAACGCTCTTCATCTTCTTGTGCTGCAATCGCATCATCAAACGCATCTTTAACTTCAGCCGGTGGACGTGAATCTTTAAAGTTAACGTCCGTGACTATTAAACCTAAATTATACGGTTCGATAATTTTATTTAGTTCGTCCCAGGTATTTTGACGTACAACTTCACGGCCATTCGTTAATACTTGGTCCATTTTAGAATGGCCAACAACATAGCGCAGTGCACTTTCTAATGCTTCTTTTAAACTAGAATCAGCATTAGTAACACTAAACTTGTACAATACAGGGTCAATAACTCGGTACTGCACCTGAAATTCAACACTAACCACATTTTCGTCTTCGGTTAGCATAAAACCAGATGTCGATAATGAACGAACTGCTTCAATATCAACTGGAACGACTGTTTCAATAAATGTCATTTTCCAACGCAAACCTGGATCTGCGATACGGTCAAACTGACCAAAATGTAATACGATGCCGCGCTCTGCTTCTTTAACGGTATAAATACCGCTTAATGCCCATACAATTGCAGCAATAATTAGCACAAATGAAAGACCAGCTCCACCGAGTCCACCGCCACTTTTGCCGGGTTTATTACCGCCAAATATGCCGCCAAACTTACCGCTGAACTTGCGAAACACCTCGTCTAAATCAGGTGGGCCTTGATCACGTCCGCCTTTTTTGTTCCACGGATCTTTGTCATTGCCATTATTACCCGGTTCATTCCAGGCCATAGCTATACTCCATTGTTATCTAAATAATTTAGGTAATTACGTTAAATCTAACAAAAATACCGCTGTTCTCATACTAAAAATGACATTGTGCGGTAGTTTTTTCGAATTACAAAATAAAAGCGTCGATTTCAGGACCAAACTCTTTTCTCAATCGGTTCCATTCTACCATAGGCATACGCGTAGCTAACAACCATTGACCCTGCTCATCAAAGTCTTCTTGATGTACTGCGTTTAAATTAAACAACGCAGCACGTAAACGGCCAAATTGTGGTGCTAATTTAAGCGTATGTACAAACATTTTCTTTGCTAACAACTCACTGATAGCCTGCGATAATAATTCACATCCTTCACCACTGTGAGCCGATAACCAAACTCTGATCGGGGTGCCTTCATCATCCCGATCAATGCGCGCTTGAATATCTTCAAGTGCATCAATTTTGTTGTATACCAGCAATTGTGGTACTTCATCCGCTTCAATTTCTTTAAGAACCGATTGTACCTGTTCTATATTCTCTTTGCGACGGTGATCAGCAACATCAACCACATGTAGCTGTAAATCTGCTTCACGAGTCTCTGTCAGTGTTGCTTTAAAAGCAGCCACTAAGTCATGGGGTAAATGACGAATAAAGCCTACAGTATCCGCTAAAATAATCGACCCTACATCTTCAATTTCAAGTTTACGTAAGGTTGGATCTAACGTCGCAAATAGCTGATCAGCAGCATAAACATTAGAGTCAGTTATACGGTTAAATAACGTCGATTTACCCGCATTGGTATAGCCTACCAATGACACCGTTGGGATTTCATTGCGGTTGCGAGCACGACGACCCTGCTCACGTTGCACGGCAACTTTTTCTAAGCGTGCACGAATGCTTTGAATACGCACTCGCAGTAAGCGTCTATCTGTTTCTAGCTGGGTTTCACCTGGGCCACGTAAACCAATACCACCTTTTTGGCGCTCAAGGTGTGTCCAGCCGCGGATCAAGCGAGTTGACATATGACGCAGTTGTGCAAGTTCAACCTGCAACTTACCCTCATGAGTACGTGCGCGTTGCGCAAAAATATCAAGAATAAGCGTCGTTCTATCAAGCACTCGGCATTGGCAAACGCGCTCTAAATTGCGTTCTTGTGACGGTCTGAGTTGATGATTAAAAATGACGACATCTGCGTTGTGGATTTTGACAATCTCAGCGATCTCTTCAGCCTTTCCGGTACCGACGAATAGTTTCGGATGTGGTGATTGACGGCTGCCTTGCACAACCGCCAAACTGCTAACACCAGCAGAAGATACCAACATCTCTAATTCATGAAGATCTTCACGATCCCCTTCTTTAGGAAAGTCGATATGAACTAAGACTGCCTGTTCGCCGGCTTCATAACGGTCAAACAAACATTATGCTCCTAATTTAAAAATTTCCAACTTCTGGCTCTTCACCGTCTTCGCTTCCTTGAATACCTTGGAAGTTAACAGCACGAGCAGGAACTACAGTCGAAATTGCATGTTTATACACCATTTGGTTCACGGTGTTTTCGAGTAAAATAACAAATTGGTCAAATGACTGGATCTTACCTTGTAGTTTGATGCCATTAACCAAAAAGATTGATACTGGAATACGCTCACGACGTAACGCATTCAAAAATGGGTCTTGTAACGATTGGCCTTTTGCCATGTTATTTTCCTTCGTTCTAGGTGTTATTATAATTAAGTGGCTGAACTCATTTAACAAAGCTAAAAAATTTCAACTACTACTAGCTTAGCGAACTTACAACACGTTGCAAGTTTTCTTCATCACCCGTTGTTAACCACGTTACATCGGGCCAACCTCTTAACCACGTCAATTGACGTTTAGCAAGCTGTCGTGTTGCTGCAATACCGCGAAACACCATTTCATCGTAATCAGTTTCGCCAGCAATGTAATCCCACATTTGTCTATAACCCACGCAACGAATAGAAGGTAAGTTTGGGTGTAAATCCTTACGTTGATATAGGGATGAAACTTCATTTTCAAACCCCTGCTCAAGCATTATTTTAAATCTTTGTGCTATACGTTCGTGTAAGTCGGCACGATCATCCGGTGCAATAGCAAATTGATGGAACGTATACGGTAAACTTGGCTGCTTACTTTTTTGCAGCTCAGTCATGGTTTTACCCGTTAAGCGGTAAACCTCCAACGCACGATTAATACGCTGAGAGTCATTTTCACTCATTTTTTCTGCCGCTTGTGGATCAATACCAAGCAGTTCTTTATAAAGTGCTGGCCAACCATGCAATTTAGCTTGCTGCTCGAGTTCAGCCCTAATGACTGGACAGGCTTCTGGCAGTGGCGATAATCCATCTATTAATGATTTAAAGTACATCATTGTACCACCAACTAATACTGGCACTTTACCTTGTTGGTGAAATTGGTCAATCTTTTCAATCGCATCACGACGAAAATCAGCAACAGAGTAACTTTCACTGGGATCTATTAAGTCAATTAGGTGATGTGGCGCAAGTGCAAGCTCTTGTGCATCCGGCTTTGCCGTCCCTATGTCCATATCTTTGTACACTAAGGCTGAATCGACGCTGATTATTTCTGTTTTTAAATGCTGACATAAATCAATAGCTAACGCAGTTTTCCCCGCAGCTGTTGGGCCCATTAAAAAAATGACAGGTAAATTACTCAACTCAACGACCTTAATCTAATTGCACTAAGAAATGATTTAAATCTATTTTAACCGCTTTTGCAGCTAAGCGCTGAATTGTTTGTGGATTATTTTGCAAACGCACAACATCCTCTGCAAATGCTTGGCTCGCATAAAAGCGTTGCGGTATTTTCCCTCGTTGCCAGTGTAACCAATCCTCAATGCTCTCAAGCTCAGCTTGCGTTGCTTTTATTAAGGCATCTATCGCTTGGCTTACATCAAGCAAATATAAACTCTGCGGCAGCTTTTTCACCATCACAAATTGCTTTTCAATCAATAACTCAAAGCCCAGTAAAGTAAACCAAGATTGTTGCTGCGTTAAGCGCGCACTATCTTCTTTACTGATATTGACTCGCACAGGTAACAACAACGCTTTGCCTTCTAGGTGACCGTGCTCTGCTATCAACTCTAACCAATCATCCACTAATAGATATTTAAAGTGTGAACAGTACAACTGTTGTTGTTGCTTAAACACGCAGCCACCATCACTTTGTATTATTAATGACTGTGCTGTTTGCTGCTGATTAGATGTCGGCAACTCGATTGGGGTACTCGTTGGTTTGTCAAAATGACTAGCATGCTGCTCATTGACACCTTGATAAAATGCACTGACATCATGATGATTCGCTTGGTTTGTTCTACCGTTTGTTCCTGCATACCCACCACCTCGAGAGGAAGAAGACGATGCTCCACTGTGGCTATTTTCAAATGATTGCAGGTTTGACTTAGGGTAATCCAATAACTCATTCGCTGCCTGGCTCACGTACTGTGATGGCGCGCTACGGTGAGGGCTTTCTAACACCCCGTGTTGCGAGCTTTGATGATCAACAAACTCTTCTTGTAATGGTACTACAACCTGCTTAATCGCTTGTAAGATAAAGTCATGCACTAAACGTCCTTGATGAAAACGCACTTCGTGCTTTGCAGGGTGCACGTTTACATCAACTTGTCGTGGGTCTATATCTATATAAATAACAAAGCCGGGGAGTTCTTCTTGCCCTGCAACTTCCTCAAATGCTTGACGAATAGCATGTAAAATCAACTTATCGCGCATCATGCGATTATTTACATAGGTATATTGTGTGGTATTTGCAGAGCCTACGGGCAACACCCAACCATGTAATTGTAAACCCGCCTCTCCTGACTCAATATACAAGCCTTGTTCAGCGAAGGCTTTGCCAGCCACTTGGGCTACCCGCGTAATCGCCTGTGCGGGATCCATTTTAGCCCGATACTGACGTACCACTTTGTCGTTATGAGTAAGCGTAATAGATACATCAAAACGGCTCAAAGCAATGCGCTTTATTAATTCATCTATATGGGTAAACTCGGTTTTTTCAGTGCGTAAAAACTTACGTCTGGCTGGAGTATTAAAAAATAAGTCTTTAACTTCAATAGTCGTACCATCAGGGTGCGCTGTAGGCTTTACTTGCACTGCCATATCACGCCCCTCAGCAAACGCTTGCCACGCGGCCTCTTGCTCTTTGGTTTTAGAGCTCAGTGTTAATCGTGATACCGAGCTAATTGATGCCAGTGCTTCACCACGAAAACCCAGTGAGCAAATATTCTCTAAGTCATCAAGCGACTTTAATTTGCTGGTTGCATGGCGAGAAAGCGCAAGCGTTAGCTCGTCTTTATTTATACCCGAACCATTATCACGAATACGAATAAGCTTATGGCCGCCTCGCTCAATATCTATTTGAATCCGTGTTGCGCCAGCATCTAAGCTATTTTCAACCAGTTCTTTGACAACCGATGCGGGTCTTTCAACAACTTCGCCCGCTGCAATCTGGTTAGCTAATCGCGCGGGTAATATTTCAATGCTCATAGAGATCCTAACGATTTTAGCTTTGTGGAATATCTAACTCTTGACCAATAAACAAGGTATTAGATTGTAGTTTGTTGACTTGCTTAAGCTTACTAACTGATACGCCATAACGACTGGCAAGCAAGCTTAAAGACTCGCCGGGACGCACTTTGTGCTTAGTCGGGTATTGCGACTTCAACGACGCAAACAGTGAGTCATCGGGTGGATTTTTTAAGTAATAGCTTTTGATTGAGGTAAATATTGCTTTTGCTAAGCGCTCTTGGTGGTTAGCACTTTTTAGTAATTGCTCTTCACGTGGATTCGATATAAACCCCGTTTCCACCAATATTGACGGAATATCTGGCGATTTTAACACTGCGAGGCTGGCGGCTTGCGGCTCTTTTTTATGTAATTTAGCCACTTTTTTAAGCTCTTGCACCATCCCCTCTGCTACGCTAAAGCCGGTTTTCATTGAATGATCCATCGACATATCTAACAGAGCTTGGGCTAGGTACTTTTCACTGGCGGTGTCTTTAATAACCCCAGCAGCACCGCCTAGTAGCTCTGAGTGTTTTTCTTTATCTTCAATCCATTTACCTATTTCTGAATTAGCCCGACGCAGCGATAGCACCCAAACAGAAGCGCCATTTGGTTGTGGGCTCGTAAATGCATCAGCATGAATTGAAACTAAGAAATCAGCTTTTTTCTGCCTTGCTCGGCTGGTACGGGTATTGAGTTTTACAAAGTAATCGCCACTACGCACCATCCGTGAAATCATCCCGCGCTCAGCATCAATCATGCGCTCTAAGCGTTTAGCAATTTGTAATGTAATATCTTTTTCGTAAGTACCTGACGGACCAATTGAACCGGGGTCTTCGCCACCATGTCCTGCATCAATGGCAATAACAATATCACGCTGCTGATTTAGCTCACGCTTTTTAACTGCAACATTGCTACTAGGTACAGCGGGTTCTGCTTGATTTTTGTCATATAAGTCCACCACTAATCGATTTTTATAAGGCCCAGTTGGGGCTAAAGCAAATATAACGGGCTTTACTGGTCCTGTAAGCTCAAATACAAACCTGACAGCTTTGCTATTTTTTGCTTTGGAATAACGTAACTTACTAACAATTTGATGTTTATTTGGGATCGCTGGTAAATCTTTTATTTGATTTGTGTTTTCTAAGTCAACCACTAAACGCAGTGGGTTTTTCAGCATAAAGTAACTAAAGTCTGGCTTATCCGTTAAGTCGAACACTACACGAGTACTGTCTGGCGATGGCCAAACCCGTACACTATTGATAGTATTTTGTGCATAGAGGCTAGTGCTGATTGCTAACAGCAAAAACCCGCACATCCACTTTATGACTGCTCGACACATAGGTAACACTACACCCTTTATTATTTGTTGTTATTCAATATGAACTGATTTTTTCTACAATACTATCGCCACGCGGACTAATACTTTTAATTTCAATTTCTCGTGCCTCGCCGACATAACGCAACGTAATATCTAGATCTGGCGTTGGGATAAACTCACCGCCTTTCTCCGGCCACTCCACCACACAAATAGCTGTGGGAGAGAAGTAATCGCGGATCCCCATGTATTCCAGCTCTTCTGGGTCGCCTAAGCGATATAAATCAAAATGATAAACGTTGGCCGTTGCCAATTCATAAGGTTCCACAAGCGTATAAGTTGGACTCTT
This sequence comes from Pseudoalteromonas sp. S1727, assembly GCF_005886375.1. Taxonomy (NCBI): domain Bacteria; kingdom Pseudomonadati; phylum Pseudomonadota; class Gammaproteobacteria; order Alteromonadales; family Pseudoalteromonadaceae; genus Pseudoalteromonas; species Pseudoalteromonas sp. S1727. The sequence goes on along the minus strand of NZ_PNDT01000076.1, from coordinate 21,794 downwards.
AACCTTACCTTGATGACCGAAGCCTTGGATCACACCACGTGTTAAAGTAGTTTTACCCGCCCCTAAATCACCATGTAAATAAATAACTGCACCTTGCTCCATTAATTCTGCAAGTTGATTGCCCATTTTAACCGTTGCAGCTTCATCTGCGAGTTGAAAACCAACAGTGTGCGCCATTCTTACCTCATGGATAGTATTAAAAACGATAACCTGTTAATCATACCAGATTATTTTTTTAAGGCGAGTCGGCGATCATCTGACACAAAAAAACCGGCAAAGTTGCCGGTTTTTTTCATAATTAGGGTTACAGCCCTAATTTTCTTTCAAGATAGTGGATGTTAGTACCACCATTTTGGAAGTTTTCATCTGCTAAGATGCGCTTATGTAATGGCGTATTAGTTTTAATACCATCGATCACAAGCTCATTCAATGCGTTACGAGCACGAGCAATCGCGACATCACGGTTTTCACCATAAGTGATCAATTTACCAATCATTGAATCGTAATGTGGTGGTACTGTGTAGTCAGCATAAATATGGCTGTCCCAACGAATACCTAATCCACCGGCTGGGTGAAAACGGGTAATCTTACCCGGTGACGGGATAAACGTTTCAGGATCTTCAGCATTAATTCGACATTCAACGGCATGACCACGAATAACAACGTCATCTTGCGTGAATGACAATGGTTGACCAGCAGCAATTTTTAGCTGCTCTTTGATTAAATCAACACCAGTGACCATTTCAGTTACAGGGTGTTCAACCTGAATACGGGTGTTCATTTCAATGAAATAGAACTCACCATTTTCGTATAAGAACTCAAACGTACCCGCACCGCGATAACCAATTTCGATACATGCTCGCGTACAGCGCTCACCAATGAACTTACGTACTTCGGCAGTAATACCTGGTGCCGGCGCTTCTTCAACCACTTTTTGATGACGGCGCTGCATTGAACAATCACGCTCGCCTAAGTGAACTGCATTACCTTGACCATCAGCTAATACTTGAACTTCGATATGGCGTGGGTTTTCAAGGAATTTCTCCATGTAAACCATGCTATTACCAAAGAACTGCTTCGCTTCTTGTTGAGTAAGTGCAATTGAATTAATTAACTCAGCTTCGCTACGAACTACGCGCATACCACGACCACCACCGCCACCAGCGGCTTTGATGATCACAGGATAACCAATGCGCTTAGCGATTTGCATATTGCGCTCTTTATCATCCGATACAGGGCCGTCTGAGCCCGGTACGCATGGAACACCCGCTTTACGCATAGCTTCGATTGCTGATACTTTGTCGCCCATTAAGCGAATGGTATCGCCACGAGGACCAATAAACACGAAACCACTTTGTTCAACTTGGTCAGCAAAATCAGCGTTTTCAGCAAGGAAACCATAACCTGGGTGAATAGCAACAGCATCCGTTACTTCAGCAGCCGCGATAATTCGCGGAATATCTAAATAACTTTCTGTTGCAGCAGGTTTACCGATACAAATTGTTTCATCTGCAAGCAATACATGCTTAAGATCGCGATCCGCCGTTGAATGCACAGCAACCGTTTTGATCCCAAGCTCTTTGCAGGCGCGCAAGATACGAAGTGCAATTTCACCTCGGTTTGCAATGACTACTTTATCTAACATAAGAGTTGGCCTTATTAGGTTACGCTATTATTCAATGATGAATAACGGTTGATCAAATTCTACTGGCTCGCCATTTTCAACTAAAATAGCTTTTACTGTGCCCGCTTTATCTGACTCAATTTGGTTCATCATTTTCATCGCTTCGATGATACACAGCGTGTCACCCACTTTAACTTGTGAGCCTACTTCAACATATGCCGGTGCTTCTGGAGAAGCAGCTGCATAGAAAGAACCAACCATAGGTGATAATACTTGATGACCCGTTGGGCCTGCAGCTGGCGCTGCTGCTTCAGAGGCTGCAACTGGAGCTGCAGGTGCTGGCGCCGCTGCTGGAGCTGGTGCATACTGAGGAGCATATTGTGGAGCGTAAGCAGGACCTGCACTCATGTTATTACGGTTAATACGTACTGATTCTTCACCTTCAGTGATTTCTAATTCAGCAATACCTGATTCTTCTACTAGTTCAATTAGTTTTTTGATCTTGCGAATATCCATGAACAACCCGCCTATTAGTTTGTTAGTTTAAAATTAAATTGCGTTTTGCAATCGATTTACCGCCGCTTCAAGTGCTGCGCGATAACCCATTGCACCTAATCCACATATCACGCCCTGCGCCACATCAGAAAAATATGAATGATGACGAAACGCTTCCCGTGCGTGCACATTAGTTAAATGCACTTCATAAAACGGGATATCAACCGCCAGTAATGCATCACGTAAAGCCACGCTTGTATGCGTAAATGCCGCTGGGTTGATAATAATGTAATCAATAGCCTGCCAAGCGCTGTGTATACGCTCAATTAAAGCTTGCTCACTATTACTTTGAAAATGCGTTAATTCCACATCTAGACCATCAGCAAGCTCTGTTAGTTCGCTCATAATCTCACTAAGTGTGTGTGAACCGTATTTTTCTGGTTCACGCTTACCTAGCATGTTTAAGTTAGGGCCATTTATAACTAAAAGTTTAAATTTTGCAGCCATAATACGCGATAATCCTATAAATAATGAGTTAAGCCATTTTGATTAGAAACCCCCTTAAAATGTAAGGGGAGAAAACTAAAATAGCAACTATTTCTCACGTTAACCACCTATTATAGTCAGTTCGATGTAAATAGCAGCAAAATACTGGTCTAATCACTAGAAGTGACCACACAAACAAAAACGCCACTCATGTAAAGTGGCGTTTAAAACAGCTGTGTAAAAAATGTTTATTTAGCGCTATTTTTTACATCAACTAAATGCTCAGCAAAGTCCTTCGCGTTTAAAAAGCCCGTCACACGCTGCGCGGCAAGCTCTTCACCTTTTGTATCAAAAAACAAAATGCTTGGTAAACCGAATACAGTAAACTCTTCCATTACTGCAATTGTCGTGTCGTCACTTTCGGTCAAATCTATTTTTAGCAGTTCAAAATTTGCAAACTCCCCCTGCACTTTAGTGTCAGGAAAGGTGTATTTTTCGAATTCTTTACACGCAACACACCAATCTGCATACAAATCAACCATCACAAGGCGACCATCACTGCTTGCATCCTCTATTGCTTGTTGCAGCTCAGCTAAGTCAGCAACTAATTTAAAGCCATGTTCCTTTTGCTCGCTATTTGCGGTACTAGCAACTAGTGTTGTTGGCCATAGATAGTTTTTCGTTAAGTTAGCCCCAGTAATTACTAGTAACGTAGCGGCAAACCACAATGCTGTTTTTAGCTTGCCTTGGCTTTGGCTACTTTGCCAATGATGTAAATACAACGCAGTAGCCAGCGCCAATAAACCCGCCATCAATAATATGATGTCAAAATCAACAATACGTTCAAGTAATATAAGTGGTACAACTAGCATGATAAAACCGAATAGGGTTTTAACTTGCTCCATCCAACCACCTGCTTTTGGTAATAATTTACCGCCAGATGTACCAAGTAGTAACAAGGGTATGCCCATACCTAAACTCAATACATATAAAGTTAAGCCGCCGACGAGGTAATCACCACTTTGTGCGACAAATAATAATGCTGCGGATAACGGCGCAGTAGTGCAAGGTGACGCGATTAAGCCAGACAACACGCCCATCAAGAATACACCAATATAATTGCCGCCTTTTTGATTGTTACTCACTTGAGTTAATTTGTTCATCATGCTGCTTGGTAGTTTTATTTCATACCAACCAAACATCGACATAGCCAACAAAACAAATAACAAACTAAAGCTGATCAGTACATAAGGGTGTTGCAAGTAACCTTGCACTTGGCCACCCAAAGAAGCAACAACCAAACCTAATGCGGCATACGTGACTGCCATCCCTTGGATATATACAAACGATAGTGCAAAAGCCTTTTTAGTCGAGAGGTTTTGTTGACCTGCAATTAGGCTAGACAAAATAGGAAACATTGGAAATACGCACGGCGTAAAAGCAAGCCCTATCCCCACTAAAAAGAAAATAGCTAAATTAGCAAGCAGGCCTTGTGAAGCCAGTTTTTCGGTAAAGTTTAACTCTTTTTCAGGCACGTTATTTAATGCAGTGTCATTCGTTACTAAAGCTGGCGACTCTGCATTAAGTGCCGCCAATGCATTACTTGCAGTTGCCGTGTCTGCTGCCTGTTCAGATGTCGCTAGTTCACCAGCAATCACACTTAATGGGATGGTGATGATTTCAGGCGGGTAGCAAAGGCCTGCCTCCGCACAACCTTGATAACGAACTTTAACTACACCACCGCTCGCTACATTACTCAGTTTACTGACTACACTTAAGGAGTCAAAAAACACCTCTGTTTTGCCAAAAAACTCGTCTTCAATAACCACCCCTTTACCAAGCTCAGGAACTGTAATATCAGCCCCTTTTCCAATGATCTCTAACTTCTTTTTGTAAAGGTAATAACCTGGAGCAATATCCCAACCAATAAAGAGGGTGCTACCTTGTTGGTCAAAATCAAATGTAAACGCTTGGTCAACGGGTAAAAAAGTTTGCTCAGCGGGCTGCAATAAATCGCTCAATAAGTTTTTATTAGCAGCTTGTGTAGGAAACAACAAAAACGCACACAGCAAGAAAAGAAAACAACGCATTAATTAAGTACCTCATCCATCCAATTAAAGTAGGCTAAATTGCCCGTGGCCACGTCAATGACCTGTATTTCCGGAACGTCGTAACTATGTAACTGTTTAATAGTTTGGAACACTTCATTCATTTTTTCAGATTTCGTTTTTATTATTAATTTACTTTCGGTTGCATAGCTTACGTCTCCTTGCCACATATAAACAGACTCTATATTAGGAAGAATGTTTACACAGGCTGCGAGTTTCATTTTAACTAGCTGCTCAGCCATCGAACGTGCTTCACTTACATTTGCACAAGTTGTAAAAATAACTCGAAAATGCGTCGTCATATTGAACCTTTAGTTGATTGCTCTGCCCAACCCCATAGTAGCTGATAGCCAAAGCAAAGTGTAGTTAGCCAGAGTGGCTTTCTCACTAAGCTTGAAAATAGACCGAGTCACCCATATTAATATTTCATCACGACTTTACGTGAGCACAATTTAGAGAGCCTTATGTTTAGATTTTTATTTTTGTTATTTATTCTCGTGCCGATTGTTGAAATCGCTCTATTGATCCAAGTGGCCGATGTGATCGGCGGCTTTGCCACTATTGCTTTAGTGGTTATCACTGCAATATTAGGTGCCAAATTAGTAAGACAGCAAGGCATGGGCGCACTGCAAAATGTGCAAACCCAAATGGCCCAAGGGCAAATGCCAGCCAAAGAATTATTTACTGGATTATGTGTGATCATCGCCGGTGTTTTATTATTAACCCCAGGTATTATGACCGACGTATTTGGCTTTTTGTTATTAACTCCAGCCATTCGCAATAAATTAGCTACCGGCCTTGCCAGCCAAGCAACTGTGCGTATGAGTGCCGGTATGCAACACGGGCCATCCTCTTTTAGTCAACACAGTTATTCAGAATCAGAACCTCGTAAAATGAGTGAGCCAACCACCATTGACGGTGAGTATGAGAGAAAAGATTAAAAAATTTTACTTTTTTTCTCTTGGGTTTTTCTGCAACACCCCCATTACTGAGTACAACTAATCCTAGGCTATTAAACAAAACGATTTAATAGCTTTGGTACACACAAAACTTTTTTCTGTCCTGTTCAGAAACTGTTAGGAGAACTAAACAAATGAACATTCGTCCTTTACATGATCGCGTAATCGTTAAGCGTCTAGAAGAAGAAACCAAGTCTGCTGGCGGTATTGTATTAACTGGCTCTGCTGCTGAGAAATCAACACGCGGAGAAGTTGTCGCTGTTGGTAATGGCCGTACTCTAGATAACGGTGATGTGAGAGCATTAGAAGTTAAAGTCGGTGACACTGTGTTATTCGGCTCGTATGTTGAAAAAGCTGAAAAGATCGAAGGTCAAGAGTACCTGATCATGCGTGAAGACAACATTTTAGGCATTGTAGGCTAAACCTACTTTTCGTTTAACAAACATTTAAGAATTTAGAGGAAACAATCATGGCAGCAAAAGAAGTACTTTTTGCAGGTGACGCACGCGCTAAAATGCTAGCTGGCGTAAACATCTTAGCAAATGCAGTTCGCGTAACGTTAGGCCCTAAAGGTCGTAACGTAGTATTAGACAAATCATTTGGCGCTCCAGTGATCACTAAAGATGGTGTATCTGTAGCAAAAGAAATCGAACTTGAAGACAAGTTTGAAAACATGGGCGCGCAAATGGTAAAAGAAGTTGCATCTAAAGCAAATGATGCAGCGGGTGACGGTACAACTACTGCCACTGTTTTAGCACAATCTATCGTTAACGAAGGCTTAAAAGCGGTTGCGGCGGGCATGAACCCAATGGACCTTAAGCGCGGTATCGATAAAGCAATCATCGCAGCAGTTGCTGAACTTAAAGAACTTTCTGTTCCATGTGCTGATGCAAAAGCAATCGCACAAGTAGGTACTATTTCAGCTAACTCTGACAAAGAAATTGGCGACATCATTGCAGAAGCAATGGAAAAAGTAGGCCGTAACAGCGGTGTGATCACTGTTGAAGAAGGTCAATCACTTGAGAACGAACTTGATGTTGTAGAAGGCATGCAGTTTGACCGTGGTTACCTATCGCCATATTTCATCAACAACGCAGAAAAAGGCGCTGTTGAATTAGACAACCCATTCATTCTACTTGTAGACAAAAAAGTATCTAACATTCGTGAGTTACTACCTACATTAGAAGCCGTTGCTAAAGCAAGCAAGCCACTATTGATCATCGCTGAAGACCTTGAAGGCGAAGCACTAGCAACGCTAGTTGTTAACAACATGCGCGGTATCGTTAAAGTATCAGCAGTTAAAGCGCCTGGTTTTGGCGACCGTCGTAAAGCAATGCTACAAGATATCGCAGTATTAACTGGTGGTACGGTTATCTCTGAAGAAATTGGCCTTGAACTTGAAAAAGCAACGGTAGAAGACTTAGGTACTGCTAAACGCGTTGTGATCACTAAAGATGATACAACGATCATCGACGGTGCTGGCGAAGAAGACGGCATTAATGGTCGTGTTGCACAAATCAAAGCACAAATCGAAGAAGCAACGTCTGACTACGATAAAGAGAAACTACAAGAGCGCATGGCGAAACTTGCCGGCGGTGTTGCAGTGATCAAAGTAGGTGCTGCTACTGAAATCGAAATGAAAGAGAAAAAAGACCGCGTTGAAGATGCATTACATGCAACTCGCGCAGCGGTTGAAGAAGGCGTAGTACCGGGTGGTGGTGTTGCACTAGTACGTGCTGCTAGCAAGCTAGCTGCATTAACTGGCGACAACGAAGACCAAAGCCACGGTATTAAAGTAGCACTACGTGCGATGGAAGCACCACTTCGTCAAATCGTCACTAACGCAGGTGACGAAGCGTCTGTTGTTATTAACGCAGTTAAAGGCGGCACAGGTAACTACGGTTACAACGCAGCAACTGGCGAATACAACGACATGATTGAAATGGGTATCCTAGATCCAACTAAAGTAACGCGCTCTGCACTACAGTTTGCGGGCTCGATTGCAGGTCTTATGATCACCACAGAAGCCATGGTAGCTGAAATCCCAAAAGATGAAGCTGGCGCTCCTGATATGGGTGGCATGGGCGGTATGGGTGGCATGGGCGGCATGATGTGATCATCCCCCGAACCATCTAGCTCAAATAAAAACCCAGCTTAGGCTGGGTTTTTAGCTTTAAGGGCAACGATAAAGTAATAAATAAAATAATCCCAGATATGCCGTGTTTACAAGCTGTAAGGCACTTCACAACTTAGGGGTAATTTTATTTATCAGACACAATTAAGGACATTACAATGAATAAAAGGCCTGAACTGATCATCTCATCACTTGATGCAGATAGATTGTATGATTTAATGGAATCATTGCCAGCAGGCAGCTTCGCTGGTGAAAAAGAGCTTGAAGCTGAACTTGGTCGTGCGACCATTGTCGAGCCAAAAGACATGCCTTCGACTGTGGTAACTATGAATTCAACTGTGAACTTTATCGTTGAATCAAGCCAAGAAGAGTTTACTAAGACCTTAGTGTATCCAAAAAATGCAGATGCCAATGCTGATAAGATATCAATTTTAGCCCCTGTTGGCAGCGCCTTACTTGGCCTATCTCAAGGTGATGAAATTGAATGGCCCAAGCCTGGCGGCGGGGTTATAACAGTAAAAATAAAAGAAGTAACCTATCAACCAGAGCGAGTTGGTGAGTTACACCGCTAATACCAGTTAGCAGTATTGAAAACCCTGTGAAAGCTGGGTAAAGCTTTCAGTTTTTAGCTGTCAGCTATCAGAAACTGACGGCTGACGGCTGACGGCTTTAGTTTACCAACTCTCTGACTATCGCAAACAGGTCGCTTGGTAGCAAACCTCGTTCGCCGTCGCGCTGTGCGGCTACGTCTCCAGCTTTTGCATGCAAGGTCACACCAAAACACGCAGCGTGCTCAGTTGTTAACCCTTGTGCGATAAGGCCAGCAATAATCCCAGTGAGTACATCACCGCTGCCGCCTACGGCTAACGCGGGGTTGCCATCAGTGCATACCCACGTTTTAATGCCATCAGCGATAATGCTGCCCCCCCCTTTGAGTACACAGGTCGTTGAGTATGTTTCAGCCAATTTGCGTGCACTTTGATAACGCTCTGACTCTATATCACTAATGGTGCAACCAAGTAGCCGTGCAGCTTCGCCTGAGTGCGGTGTGAATACCGTGTTTTTCAGTACAATAGGCGCGGATTGCTGAGCAATAAGGTTTAACGCATCGGCGTCGACAACCATTGCTTTATTGTGAGCAACACAGTGCTCAATAACCGTTCCAAAGGTGGATTGAGACCATGTATCTTGGCCGAGCCCTGGGCCAATCGCTATACACGTTGCCCAGTCTAATGCTGCGTCAAGATCGATTGTCGTCACCATCAGCTCAGGGCGGCCAATACTCACAGCAAGGACTGACTCAGGATGAGTGTATACTTTTACCATACCTGCCCCACTGCGCAGCGCGGCCTCACTTGTTAAGCGTATAGCCCCTGCCGTACCTTTATTGCCACCTACGCACAGTAATTTACCATGGCTGCCTTTATGGCTATTGTTATTTCTTTTCCCCAAGCCTTGCGATGTTTGATAACTTATCAACTTTGCAGTTGGCGTTGCCAATTGTGTAAATGCATCTGAAATAGATAAATCGTCAAACTCTCCAATACCTGCGCAGGCACGCCCCGCGCCCGTAACAAGCCCTTGCTTAATACCAACAAAAGTGACTGTAACATCAGCCTCAATTGCCACTCCCAGTACAGCTCCTGTGTCTGCGTTAATACCTGACGGCAAATCAATTGCTACAATTGGCGCAGCGCTGTTATTAGCTGCTTCAATCAGCTCAACAAAAGGAGCACGTACATCACTGTTTATTCCTGTGCCTAACAAGCCATCAATAATGACATCCGCGTTATCTATAATTTGCTGATGAAATGCCGTTATGTCACCACCAGCTGCTAACCATGCTTTTTGCGCTGTAAGCGCATCACCTGTTAATGGTTTATCTGGTACGGCCGCAATTACTGTTACTTGTTTTGCGGCCTGTTTAGCGAGGCTTGCAACGATATAGCCGTCACCTGCATTATTACCCACCCCAACCAACACCACATAATTTTGAGCTTGCGGAAAATGCTTAATTGTCTGATCAAACACCGCTTTACCAGCTCGCTCCATCAGCGTATACATAGCTACGCCAGATTGCGCTGCGGCGGCGGGCTCGTGAGTTCGCACTTGCTCGGCACAAAACACTCGTTGAGATAAATTAGCTAACATATTGATCCTTTAGGTGGGCTTTTAACCAGCATATAAGTGGTGAGAATAGCAGTCAAATAATTACCAAAACCCAAGCTTTTTGCATAATTCTTATGGTACACGACCTAATACAGCCTTTTGTCCTCTGATGAATTGTATTGTTCTGGTAAAACACCTAGACACAGTTATTAATTCGTAAGGTAGGTCAATGTCTAATATAAAACAACACATAGGAAGTATCGCGTTAGTCGTTGAAAGTTATAATGACGCCATTGCTTTTTACACTCAAAAACTGGGGTTTGATTTAATTGAAGATACCGACCTTGGTAATGGCAAACGCTGGGTATTAATCGCACCTCCTAATTCCAATGGCACCAACTTACTACTCGCACAAGCAAGTGCGCCACAGCAGTTAGAGGCTGTAGGCAATCAAACTGGCGGTCGCATGTTTTTATTTTTACACACCAATGATTTTTGGCGTGATTATAAAGTGATGCAAAAAAATGGCATTCGATTCAATGAACAACCCCGTAAAGAAGCCTACGGCACCGTGGTGGTATTTGAAGATTTATACGGCAATAAATGGGATTTGTTACAGTTGAAACGAACTCGATAAGAGGTTATTTGTCGCGATAAATCACGACCTACCTGTGATAGCCACAATCACTGAAGGTAATGGTTTTTCAGGCTTCGTTATGTTCAACCCAAGCTACGATAATAAAATTAATACTGCGTTACTCGTAAGCTTTACTCACACTAACTATCGCAATAACCCACATACAAAAACGGCGCGTAATTTTCATTACACGCCGTTTTAAGAATCAACTAATTCTGCTAGTTTATTCTGTATCTGGTAAGTTACGACCGTAGAAGATCTCTTGCATCTCGCGGGTTAACTTAGAGCGAATTTCTTCTTCTTCCTCTTCAGATAAATCGCTGGTAGTGACACCGAATAAATACGTATTTAGATCGGTCTCTTTTAGCATCATCTTAGTGTGGAATAAGTTTTCTTGATACACATTCACGTCCATCATCTGGTACGCTTCTTTGGTATCTTCGGTCATGTAGTTTTGAATTGAGTTAATCGCATGATCAATATAATGCTTAACACCATCTACATCACGGGTAAAACCACGTACGCGGTAGTCAATTGTCACTACATCAGAGTCTAAACTGTGGATTAAGAAGTTCAATGCTTTTAATGGCGAAATAATACCACAGGTTGATACTTCGATATCAGCACGGAAAGTACAAATACCATCATCGGGATGCGCTTCAGGGTAAGTGTGCACACAAATGTGGCTCTTATCTAAGTGAGCAACCACAGTTTCTGGCAATGGGCCTGGCGCTTCATCTACATCATAGGTCTGCTGTTGTTCAATTGGCTCTTCTGAAATCAGAATTGTTACACTAGCACCTTGTGGATCATAATCTTGACGCGAAACATTTAAAATATTCGCACCAATAATATCCACTACTTCACCTAAAATATCGGTTAGTCGATCAGCACTGTACTGTTCGTCGATATATTCAATATATTCTTTACGTTGTTGCTCTGTCTTTGCATAGCAAATATCGTAAATACTAAAGCTTAAACTTTTGGTTAAGTTATTAAAGCCATGAAGTTTAATTTTATCGAAGGGTTTGTTCATGATAAACCAACCTATAAACAAGTGAAATCTGCCAGAGCAGAATGAAAAGTTCGCGGATTTTATACGAATTTCACCGCAGGAAAAAGCGTTATTTTCCCTGTTCTTGTATAACTTCGTGTGTGTGAGTAATTTCTACTGTTTTATCAAGCATTAATGCTACTGAACAATACTTCTCAGCTGACAGTTGCACGGCGCGCGCAAGGTGTTTTTCAGAAACATTATCACCTGTCACAACAAAGTGTAAATTAATTTTAGTAAACACTCGAGGAGCAGATTCAGCACGTTCAGCGCTTAGTTGTACTTGTACGTCAGAAAAATTTTGTTTGGCTTTTTTTAAAATGCTTACTACATCAACCGATGAGCAACAACCAACAGACATTAACACCATTTCCATTGGGCTTGGTGCGGCGCTATCGCTACCAGCATCAAACACCACATTGTGCCCAGAATTAGAAAGACCAAGGAAGGTATCGCCTTCGACCCATTTTACATTCGCTTGCATTTTATGACTCTCAAAAAAATTAGTTACTTGATTGTAAGGAAGTCACACACAGTTGCAAATTAAAAACGATGTATTCAAGCGCTTTCTGCGACAGCGCTATCAAAGAGGTTTTTTACCAGGGCGGCAAATTCATCAATAAAGGCGTGCTGTTCAATGGTCACTTGATTACTGGTAACACTACTTAACACTTCTTGTAAATCGTATACGATACCATCCACCTCACGCACAATTTGACTACGTTGTTCGGTGGTCAGTTCTGTATGCTGCTGACATAACAACATGACATTTTCAGCAATGTCATCCTCTATCAGTTCCATAATAGTGGGGGAGCCTGGTTTAATTTCGCCGGGTTTCTCAAATAATGCTAAATTTTGAGTAAGATACATGATCAGATCATCATACCCTTGCCTATCTAAAACCATAATTAAAACACCCACTGTAAAATTATCACGACTGTAATGATTTAAGCAGAAAGCGCTTTTAATTGCTACCTTTGACCCTTAACCAATACAAAAAAAGCAGCCTAGGCTGCTTTTTTAGTTATTTATTACTATTTAACAAAACTCGATTAATCAATTTTTAAACCTGGGCTTAATGTTGCTGGCATGGCTACTTTATCAAGCTCTACAGAAGCAACTGGGTATGCACAGTAATCGGCAGCATAGTACGCGCTTGCACGATGATTACCCGAGGCACCAATACCACCAAATGGCGCAGCGCTTGATGCTCCTGTGATTGGACGATTCCAGTTAACTATACCGGCACGAATACGACGTAAAAAGTGATCGTAATCGGCTGCGTTATCACTCAATAAACCTGCTGATAAACCAAAGCTGGTGTCGTTGGCTTTATCAATTGCGCTGTCAAAATCACTAAAGCGGAATACTTTTAATAGTGGCCCAAAGTGCTCTTCATCTGGGAAGTTAGCAACATCAGTGCATTCAATAATGCCCGGTGTAACAAAACCGGTATTCTCTGTGTGTTTAAGCTCAACTAACACCTGCGCGCCAAGCTCAACAAGTTGCAGCTGAGCTTTTACCATGCCCGCGGCGGCTGCTGATGAAATCATCGACCCCATAAATGGTTGCTCTGCATCATCGTAGTTACCCACTTTAATCGCTTTAGTGGCAGTAACTAAACCGGCTAAAATTGCATCGCCCTGCTCACCTGCTGGTAAAAACAATTTACGTGCACACGTACAACGCTGGCCACTAGAGATAAACGCTGATTGAATAATATCGTGAATAGCTGCTTTAGTATCTGCCACATCAGTAATGATTAACGGGTTATTACCGCCCATTTCTAGTGCTAATATTTTACCCGGTTGACCGGCAAACTGTTCATGTAAAATATGCCCTGTGCGTGATGAACCAGTAAAGAATAAACCATCGATACCTTTATGAGCTGCAAGTGCTTTACCTGTTACCACTTCACCTTGCACTAGGTTAATTACGCCAGCTGGTAAACCCGCTTTTTCCCATAGTTTAAGGGTTAATTCGGCAACCGCAGGCGTCAGCTCTGATGGTTTAAATACCACGGTATTACCCGCTAATAGCGCAGGCACGATATGACCGTTAGGTAAGTGGCCAGGGAAGTTATATGGACCAAATACAGCCACTACCCCATGTGGCTTGTGGCGGATCATAGCGCGCCCTTGTGGCATTGGGTTTTCAACATCACCAGTGCGCTCTAAAAAAGCCTTTTCTGAAATGGCAATTTTACCCACCATGGCACCGGCTTCAGTGCGAGTTTCCCATAATGGCTTACCCGTTTCTTGGGCAATCGCTACAGCGAGCTCTTCGCTGTGCTCTTTTAGGGTCTCAGCAAAGGTTTTTACTATCGCTAGGCGCTCTGCAAAGGATTTGTCTGCCCAGCTATAAAATGCTGTACGTGCAGAACTTACAGCCGTATCAACTTGTTCGCTGGTCGCTGAGTTTGCTTGCCAAATGATCTGATTATTAGCAGGGTTTACTGAATTAAATGCATCGCCTTGGCCCTGAACCCATTGACCATTAATAAATTGTGCAGGATGAGTCATGTACTTTCTCCTAAATTAAATGCGTGTTGCTGTAACGATATCGCCAGCTTGTAAATGAAGTGCTTCAGCCATTGCTTGAGGTAGAGTTAACTCTGCGCTTGATTCAACAAAATTTAGTTGTGCAACGGTTGCTCTAAAGTCATTGAGCTTTTCATTTGCAAGCATCACCGCGGTTTCACCGCTGTTGTTACCGATCTTAACGGTAAAGTTTTTCGCATTACGAATAGTGGCAATATTATCGACTTTTGCTTCAACCGTTGGACCTGCGTCAAAAATGTCTACATAGCCATTAAACGTAAAACCTTCGCTTTTTAGCAGCTCAATCGCAGGGCGGGTATTATCGTGTACTTTGCCGATCACCGCTTGCGCCTCTTTACTTAGTAAGTTGACGTAAATTGGGTACTTTGGCATTAGTTCAGCAATAAATACTTTTTGGCCAATACCTGTTAAGTAATCAGCGGTTGGAAAGTCCATCGAGAAGAAGTGCTCTTCTAACCACTGCCAAAATGGGCTGTTGCCTTGCTCGTTCGAAACGCCGCGCATTTCAGCAATAACGGTGTCGGCAAAACGTTCTTGATGCTGTTTAATAAACATAAAACGTGCTTTTGAAAGCAGCTTACCGTTATTATTTTTACGGTAACCATCTTTTAAAAACAGCGTACAAAGCTCTGTGGCACCGGTGTAGTCATTACACAAGGTGAGAATATCAACGGCTTTATAAACATTCAGTGTACGAGATGAATGAATGGCTTTACTAAGGTGGTAATGATAAAACGCGTCATCAAGGCCAACAGCCGCTTCAATGGCTGAGGTACCCACTACTTCACCTGTTTCGCTATCTTCAAGAACAAACAAGTAACCTTCATCACCCGGGTGAGATGCACTTTTTGCGAATGAGCTTATTGAATGATCTATTTTCTTTTGCAATAACGCTTCGTTATTCGGTAAAGATGTAAAACCATGCCCTGATTCATGGGCAATTTTCAATAAAGCTGGGTAATCACATTGCTGGATTGGGCGAAGGATCATCATGAGTCCGCTTGCTCCCTTATAAATAACGGTAAATTAAGAATAGTCGGGCAAGCTTGCTGCTTGCCCTTAGTATGAGAGGTGTTGATTAACCGTTCACAACCTTGGCTACAGCTTTCTCAAAGCGTGCCATGCCTTCGCGGATATCCGCTTCTGGTATTACAAGTGAAGGAGTGAAACGAACAACATCTGCACCTGCGACTAAAGACATTACACCTTCAGCAATACCAGCCACTAAAAACTCTTTAGCTCGGCCTTTAAATTGCTCAGTTACTACCGCACCAATTAATAAACCTTGACCACGAATCTCTGAGAATACCTGATGCTTATCATTAATCTCAGACAGTAACTCATTGAATAATTGTGCTTTAGCTTTAACGCCAGCTAATACTTCTGGTGTATTTACGGTATCAAATGCTGCTTCACCAACAGCACATGCCAGTGGGTTACCGCCATAAGTAGAACCATGTGTACCGACTTTAAGGTGCTTAGCAATTTCCGTAGTTGTGATCATCGCACCAATTGGGAAACCGCCACCAAGTGCTTTAGCTGTGGTTAAAATATCAGGAGTTACTCCTAAACCTTGGTATGCGTAAAGCTCACCAGTACGACCCACACCCGTTTGTACTTCATCAAAAATAAGTAATGCATTATGCTTAGTACATAATTCACGTACACCTTTTGCAAATTCGTCAGTCGCAGAGATAATACCGCCCTCACCTTGCAATGGCTCCATCATAACGGCACAAGTATTATCAGAAATAAGTGCTTCAAAAGCAGCCAAATCGTTATAATCACAATGCACAATATCACCAGGTTTTGGGCCAAAACCATCAGAATAAGCCGCTTGGCCACCGACCGTTACAGTAAAGAATGTACGACCATGGAAACCTTTGTTGAAAGCAATGATTTGCGATTTCTGCTCACCAAAGTTTTCCAGTGCAACACGGCGCGCTAATTTTAGTGCACCTTCATTTGCTTCTGCGCCCGAGTTGGCAAAATAAACTTTTTCCGCAAATGTCGCATCTACTAGCTTTTTAGCTAAACGCAGTGCAGGTTCATTGGTCATAACATTTGACACATGCCAGATTTTCTCGCCTTGCTCTTTTAACGCTTTAACCAAGGCTGGATGACAGTGACCTAGACAGTTAACAGCGATACCACCTGCAAAATCGATATATTCTCGATCTTGCTGATCCCATACACGAGACCCTTCACCACGAACAGGAATTACACTTGAAGGTGCGTAGTTAGGAACCATTACTTGATCAAATAATTCGCGATTGACTGTCATTTTATATCCTCTTAATTGTTATCTCACAGAGAGTGTGAAAAGTTGGCTTGGTGATGGCCTGTAGTACCATCTCCTTTGGTGCAAATCAGCATAGCTTAAATTGCCAAAAAATACTCTCTGGTTCAATTTTCAGACGGCCATTATTTCAGAGTTTTTAGTTGTTGTCTCTTAGAAAACTTTCATGCAGCCCTTGTTATTAAAGGGATTGAGATATTATTTCAGAGATAGTGAATAACTATCTGAATAATAAATTATAGGGTTGTTTATTTGATAAGGCTGTCCCACTACCGACTCAGCAGCGCTTTGACAAATAAAATATGATTAAGGGCCTGTATTAATGATGAATGAATAGTCGTAAAAAAATTAACAAAAAATTTATGAAACTAGTCAATTTTGATATGAAAGTGCCGTAAATTGGTTTTTTCGAGCTGCATTTGTTCCTGTTTTGATAAGCCTACATAATCAAACCAGAGTGATTTTTCATCACTTTCTACTAATTGATGAGCAGTTAAACTGACCACTTGGCTATAACATCGAGCTTTGCGTATTAGCGTAGTTAACGGTAATGCTGAATCCCCTTTTGCTACACCATTAACCAATTGCGAGAGCACCGCATTAAATGGCAAATACCGAAACGCCATTTTATCTATCACCTTTGCTGTGACTTTCAATGCGTGCTGGTTAAGCAAGGTACTTAAAAAAAGAGGGTCTGGTTTTAATTCTAATAATGCCGTATGTAAATCTTTATGCTGCTCTTCTCGGGCAAGGGTTACTTTTCGTTGCCAAACACGCTCAAAGGTACGTAAATAAAGCCTTGTCAAAGCTATTTTACCCACATCGAGTAACATCCCTAAAGTAAACGCATGCACTTCATTATTACCACTGTTCTTAGCCAACTCCTGCGCTGCAATTGCACAGGCCATTGAATTATCACGTAAGCGGCGCTTTAATAATGGAAATGGTTCAGTGCTGTGTGGCATCCAATGGCGCACAGCAAAAGTAGGTACCACAAACTGCAAGTTATCTAAGCCAATATAGCGCAATGCTAAAGATGGGTTATCAACCTTAACTGAGGTATGTTTATTACGTTGCGCGCGATAATAGGGCAAGTTCACAAAAGTGACTAACTCTCGCCCTAACCAGGTTAAATCTTTAACTAACGGCTCAAGACGTCCTACCGATGCAGACTTTACCGCCAATATATCCAAAATTGCCGGAACATTATCTTCAATGCCAATTGTTTCATGTAATACAGTGTCTATATCCGCTAATTGCTTGTTCATCGCGGTATCAATCACTTGATGAAGTTGTTGGCTGGCTTGAGCGCGGTATTTATGATGGGCAGTACTCGATTGTTGACGTATTTTCTGCGCTGCGACTTCAACTTCCAGTAAAGTACGTTGTTCCATTGCTTCGCCGTAGTCAATTTCTAAGGTGTGAATATAACCAATTTGACGCTGCGCAAAACTATGCCCAAGTAACAAGTCATGGGCTCGTTGTTCTAATGCTTTTACAATCCTTTGTTGGCGTACTTCATCTGTCATTCATTATTATCTTTATGTAAAAGTTAAAGGAGCTATTACAGCTATTAACGTTAAGCCTAGAACCGAGTTAAAAAGTTAGCAAGTAATTCAAGCCCACGCTCAGTTAAAATTGCCTCTGGATGAAACTGTACCCCTTCTAATGCTAAGCCATTATGAACTAAGCCCATTATTTCATCCAACTGACCACTTTCTGTTTCAGTCCATGCAGTAAGCTGCAATTCGTCAGGCAAACTATTTTTATCAACAACTAATGAGTGATACCGGCAGACCGTTAGTGGGTTTGGTAAACCTGTAAATACCCCTTGATTCGTATGATAAACTGGCGAGGTTTTACCGTGCATCACTTGCTTAGCTTTAACAATATTTGCACCTAAAGCTTGTGCAATCGTTTGATGACCTAAGCAAATACCTAAGATTGGAAACCTGCCTTTTAGTTGCGCTACAACATCTAAAGAGATACCAGCCTCGTTGGGCGTACATGGCCCGGGGGATATGACAATATGTTGAGGATTTAACTGCGCTATTTGACTAACCGTGATCTCATTATTGCGTTTTACTAACACCTCTTGGTCTAAGCGCTGAAAGTATTGCACTAAGTTATAGGTAAACGAATCGTAATTGTCGATCATTAACAACATCTGGTTAGTAGCTCATTGATAGTTAAAGGTTGCAAGGCAAGATAGTTCTGGGCGCATTCTAACTTAATAGCGCACAACTTGCAGTTAAATGTCGACTGAAAACGCTGCAGCCAATGTCTAACGTTTTTTACAGCAGCTCAAATCGACCCTCAAACATACTCCGACAGGGCAAAACCTTAAAAATAAAACCTTATAATAGAAATAAGGTTTTAAACTAAGCGTTTGATTTTCAATTGATTATAAAAATTAAACCTTATGATTAAATTGCTCATACCTAGATAAGCGACTTTCTTACTACTGCCCTCTAATATTGACTCATCGCTACAGCCTAGCGAACAAAACGGTAAATATTACATTACACATCCGCATAAGTATGGATGACAAACAAGACTAAATATGAAGGAATAAATCATGAAACCATTAACTAAAGCTGTAACAAAAACTCTATTAGTAAGCACGGTGATAGCCACTTTATTTAGCGCAAATGCCATGGCTGAAGAGGTAGATAATACGAAGGTGTCAGCCGCTCCTAGTGTGTCGCAAGTACAGGACGTGGCCGCGGTCGATTACAGTTTTAGTCAAGACTTTAACACTTCATTTGAAAAACAATTAAATAAGATTGACGCTGCAATCACCTCACAAATAGACGAATCGATCAAAATGGTGAACGAACAAGTTTCAGCACAATTAGCAAAATTATTTAACTAATTTGATATTCAAAATAATAAAAAAGGAATGAGGCATGATCAATTTTAGTAAAAACTTAATCAGTAAAAGTTTACTTATCGGCTGCTCATTATTGAGCTTATCTGTCGCAGCACAAACTTCGGTATGGCAAGTCAGTAAAGGGGACGACAAAGTGTATATTGGCGGCACCCTGCATATTTTACCTAGCAATCAAATGCCGCTGCCTGCTGAGTTTGAATTTGCCTATAAACAAAGCGACACGGTCATTCTAGAAGCTAAAATGCCCGACCCAGCTGATAGCCAAGCGCAAATGACGATGCTGCAAACTCTTTCTTATAAAAATGGTGAAACCTTAAGTGAAAAACTTTCGCCAGAAGTTAAAGCACAACTAGAAACAAAATTGGCACAATTTGGCGTTAGCTTAAACGAGCTAAACAGCTTTAGGCCCTTTATGGTGAGTGTTATTCTGATGTCAATGGAGCTGCAAAAACAACAACTCATTGGTGATGGTGTTGATGCTTATTTTGCCAACCGAGCAAGCAGTGACCAGAAAACACAACAATACCTTGAAACTCTGGAATTTCAGTTACAGCTTTTTAAAGAAATGGGAGAAAATAGCGAAGACAAATTTATTCAATCTAATTTAACTCAACTTGATGATTATGCTGAGCTATTTGATGGGATGATGAAAGCATGGCGCAGTGGTGATACTGAAAGCCTGAATGAGTTAGTAATATTACCTATGCGTAAAGAAGACCCAGCAACTTTTGATAAACTATTAAAAGCGCGCAATCACAATTGGTTACCTCAAGTTAAAGCCATGTTTGGTAATAATCAACAAGAATTAGTGTTAGTTGGCGCCGCTCATTTAGCTGGTGAACACAACCTACTCGCCTTATTAGCAGAAGAAGGCTATAGCATTACTCAACTTGACATTGCAGGTGAACAATAATGGAAAAAACAGACAAGCAAGCAATTAGTTTATTAATTATATTTGCGCTATTGATGTTAGCCAGTGTGACGATGCCAAGTAAAGCTGCAAATAACCCAATAAGCAATGAGCAAGGCGTTTTTAAACTTGCGGTTAAACCAGCAAGAGAAGCCACCCACATATTTCCCATTGCACAGCAATGTTTGATTAGCAGTGATATTCACATGCATTTATCACAATAATAGCTATTAACGTAATGTATGCGCTGTAGCCCTAGTCTTACAGCGCAAACATTTCAAATAGGAATGAACTCTTTTTAACTCTTTCAAGTTGGGCTTTGACTATCTAAATGCGTTTGTAAGGCCTCCTTCTCTTGTGTTGATAAAGGAGTAGCACTTTTAGCCGAAAAATCATACCGAACCATGACCGTTTTGCCTATCGCACAACATCGCTCTTGCTGAAAAGCTTCTTGGCGTATTACAAAAGAGCTCGAGCCAATATGCTCAATGCTCGACTTTACTTGCACATCATGACCATAAAATAACTCAGCTAAAAAGCTTACTTCTACCTTGGCAATGATCAACTTCCAGTCATAAGGATTCAAATCCGGGGTAAAAAATCTAAAAATAGGCGCTCGTGCAGCTTCAAACCATACTGGGAGTACGGTATTGTTAATATGACCTAGTACATCGGTTTCGCTAAAGCGCGGTGTAATTTTTTCTATAAACATAATAATTCCAAAAAGGCAGCTCATGACGGACTTTATTCGCGTTTACGATAACGCCCTAAGCAAAGAATTTTGCGATAATTTTATCACTGAGTTTGAACAAAGCCCGCATCTAAAACAAGGCATTACCTCTGGCGGTGTCGATCTAGCAAAAAAAGATAGTCACGACCTCTACTTAAGCTCTTACCCTGAGTATGCAGAGCAATTAAAACATATTCAACAAACCACCGCGGGCTATATTTTTAAATACTTAGAAGAACATATTTTTATGATGATAGGTGCATTTGGTTTAAAGGTATATCACCCAAAAACAGGTGTTCCAACAGATTTAACCCAAGCAAACTTTGATGAGATAGGTAAGCCGCAACTCCCCTTATTAGTGCAACAAATTTTTAGACTTGGTAATATTCAAGCACAAAAATACCAAGTAAATAAAGGTGGCTATCCGTATTGGCATAGTGAGGTGTACCCGCAAGCAGGTCACAATGATGCACTACATCGCGTGCTGCTGTTTATGTTTTATTTAAATGACGTTGAAGAAGGTGGAGAAACCGAGTTTTACTACCAGCAGCGTAAAATTGCTCCAAAGCAAGGCACTATGGTTGTCGCTCCAGGTTACTTCACTCATACCCACCGTGGAAATAAACCCGTTTCAAACGATAAATATATTTTAACTTCGTGGGTGCTATTTAACCGCGCAGAGCAAATATATGGTCAACCACAAAGCTAAGCGCTAAGCGGTAAGCGCTAAGCGGTAAGCGCTAAGCGCTAAGCGGTAAGCGGTAAGCGCTAAGCGGTAAGCGGTAAGCGGTAAGC
>NZ_PNDT01000075.1:0-34904 GCF_005886375.1 Pseudoalteromonas sp. S1727 | reverse complement strand
ACAGATAAATGACGTGATAACAAGGCATAAATTTTGACATGTAGTTGTTCTACATGAAAAATTTATAACGCAGTTAGCGCTTTATTTAGCTCGCTAGAATGGTTAAATATTTAAGTCGATTGGTATTATATGTCAACTTAAAAAACTAAGGCGTAACATATAGTTACGCCCCAATCTGACTTCATCCATAATAAGGCATCCATACCTATGCCGAAGCACCCATTTTTATCTTTCCCCTGAACGGGTATATATCCAAATACACCCTCACATTGCATCTATGCAATATCCTACACGTCCTAGTGTTATCCTCTTGCCAGCTTGGCCGTCCTACGGTTCCAACCGCTCCTATTACTTCCTGTAATATAATCCTTTAGGTTATCCTTATCATTAGCTCCGCTAATGTGCCGCATCCTGGCGGTGTCCTTGTTCGTCCTTGCGTCCATGTAAATTGTCCATTGGCTTCCTGCTAAGCTTCATGCTTAATTGCCATAATCCATTTCCTTGGCAGCAGCTCATTCATTGAGTCTGTGTCGTCTTGACAAAGTAAAGTTTAAAGCAAAGTAGCCATAGCGGTAGTTGTAAATAACAATAATTTTCATGTAATAATTTTGCAAAAATAACATACCCGATAAAAAACAATGAGTTAAACATTTAGGAACACGATTAATGAAAGAATAAACGGCTAAAGCGCACGACAATGTAAGATATCTCTCACAGTGATATTTCCAAAACGGCGCTTAGACAGAATCAATGTCACTCAGCTGATTTAAACAGCAGTTCACCTTGTACATTATTAAACGTAAGACGTTGTAAAGAGCTAAATCCCTCGCTGGCAAAAAATGCAGTATGCTTATTTTGGGTAACAAAAACCGCGATTCCTGAAGCTCTCTCATTACTTTGCACTAAATCATTTAAGCCGCGTAATAAATAGCGGCCTATACCTTCTCCCTGAAAATGTGGATCAACAGCGATAAATGCTAAAAAGTAATAATTGCCTTGACCGCTGAGCGCATTACGGATTGTTTGTTCTTTTTCAATCAATTGATTAGTTTGTAAGTAACCTGCACTGAGCATTAATTTTAGGCGCCAATGCCAATAACGCTGGGCTTGTAATTGACTATCTGACTCAAACACGCACGCGACTGCTTTTAATCTATCTTGTTTATACAAACCAATTAATGGCTGTTTCTCCTGCCAGAATGTATTGAGCTCTTCACGGATCAACGCACGTAATTTCTTTTCGTACGCGGCTATATTCGATTCACTGTAATTAAGTAAGGGCTGTAAGAGCGGATCATCGTGATAGGCTTGGTAAATTAAACTCGCTGCGATACTGATGTCTTCTGCAGCAATATACTGCACACGCAATGCTTCACTTTCAGTCTCTACGGTCATGGCTCGTCCTTACTTTTTATTTTGATTTTTTCTGTCGCTACAGCTATAGGTATATTCCTATCTGGGTTAAAAGGCAAATTCAGCGGGTGTTAAACTCAAACGACCCATCATAAAGTTCTATTACTGTTTCACAGTTATCACCAAGGAGCATGACATGGATACCACTAAACACGATATCAATACACTTTTCAAACAACTGGGCTTGGCAAGTTCAGAAAAAGAAATTGATAGTTTTATTGCTGCTCATACCTTACCTGATACCACGTTATTGCAAGACGCTCCATTTTGGGATCAAGCACAACGCCATTTTATTGCAGAATCATTAGCAGAGGATGGTGATTGGAGTGAAGTGATTGATGAACTAGACGTGCGATTACGCCAACAGTAAAAGTACTTGGCTGTAGCCTGTCACCTGTTATTATACCCAGCGCAGCACATGTCAGTGCTGTGCCTTATTTAAAAGAGTTTAAAAATAGAATGAATGCCGTTGTTTTTGATGCTATCAAAGCCCTTCTTGACGAAGGCAAAACCCCTACTGTCGCTTTAACTAAAAGTAAACTAACCCAACCGATCCCATTACCTGTTATTATTGCTGCGGTTAGCCAATATAAAAATAATCCAGATTCAATTCATAATTTGGCCAAATCAGCCTCGGTTACGGTTGAGGCTGGCAGTGATATAAGTCAGCTTGATCGTATTGAACAAAAACTTGATCACTTACTCGCTTTACTCGAAAATAAAAACTAGAGAACTTACATGTTTGTTGTTGATTTAACGTTTGATTGTTACCAAGACACGACCCTTGAAAATGCCGAGCAAGCAATAAACCGCTTAGTGAATGCATTGCGCTTTAACGGCCAAATAATGGGTGAAGAGTTTCCAACTGTATTAAAAGATGGCTACTTCGTAACCCGTGTTATGTGTCCGACTGATGATGCAATGCACCCTCTTAACAACAGCCCGTTTGTTAAACACAGTATTGATAAACTTCACGATGCCGGATTACTGGCTCCGAAAGTCAAAGTAATTGGTCAAGATATTCACTCTAATGGCGCTGATCAGTGTCATGAACCTTCGAGTTATATTTTATACACCACTTATGTCCATACATGCAGTCCATTGTACTGTGGTGATGACTTTTTACCGGTGCCATTATTTCGTATTCCTGCAATAGCGAATGGTGACTATAAAACCTTAATTAAGTGGCAAGAAGATTGGCAGGCATGTGATCAAATTCAAATCAATGGGGCCACACGTTGTGAATTTCCTGCTTTAGAGGAAATATCAAAGCTTGATAGCGATCTTTCCCGCCGCGGTAAAGACATTGCCAAACGAGTGAGCTTTTTAACTAAGAAACCGGTGTATTATTATTTATACCGAGTGGGCGGCAAAGATAAAGCCTCAGAGCTTGAACGTAAATGTCCAAGCTGCAATGGCGACTGGAAATTAGCTGAATCATGGTTTGGCCTATTTGATTTTCGCTGTGAACCATGTGGCTTAGTGTCGAATGTATCATGGGATTTTCAATAACAAATCGCTCTAATTAAATGCTGCGCGGGAGCAATTTCAGCGCAGCATAAACGCTTAAACAGTAAGTGCTGATATAAAAGAGCCTAGATCCGTGCTAAGCACATGATGAGGCTTTTTACCCACATACTCTAAACACACCTCACCTGTGTCTAACAACACCGACACCAATAAATCTTCTTGATCGGTCAAGCCAATAAATACTGTGGGCGGCTGTTTTAATTTGCGCTTCATCAACACATGACCGGTTATATTTTGTTGCAGTAAATCAAAATCCTCATCGCTCCACGCTTGCAGTAGCTCAACATCATGACCATCTATACTGGCTGTTATACACCCGCCAAAAAACGCACCATAATATTGTTGCAGCGCTTGTGGAAATTCAACCTCTAGGGCATTAGCTAGATCAGTTAAAGTGCCATTTGGTGTGCGAGCGACCGCTTGCCATTGGATCAACCCTTGTTCATCTGGGTTGCCTACTTCGCACGGACTTGGCCAATCGCTGTCGTGTTCAATCTGTGGCAATTTGCCTGTTTGATCTTGCTGCTTGCTGGCAAAGCGTTGGTGAAGTTGTTGTAACTGGGTAACAATAGACATGCTGTGAAACTCATAAGCTTTAGGTATAATAGCGCTATTGTAACTACAAAAGACTTAACATGACAGATTACAGCAACGCACCAGAATTAAAAGGCAGTGTGCTTGGTCAATCAACTGAGTATGTTGATACGTATACACCAAGCTTACTTTTTCCGATCGCACGAAAACTTAATCGCGACGATTTAAACATTGATGAACGCGCCCTCCCTTTTAAAGGCCAAGATATTTGGACCGGCTATGAGTTGTCGTGGTTAAACGCAAAAGGAAAACCTGTCGTTGCTGTAGCAAGCTTTGTGTTTCCATGTCAGAGCAGCCATATTATTGAGTCTAAATCTTTCAAACTGTACTTAAACAGCTTTAACCAAACGCGTTTTGATTCAGTTGATGATGTAGCCGCTATTTTGACCGCCGATTTATCAGCCGCAGTGGCAATGCCTATCACCGTCAATTTATATAGCCCAGCAGATTATAACTGTTTACCTTGCACACCCTTGCCGGGTGAGTGTATCGATGAGTTAGACATTGAAGTAACCGACTATCAGCTTGGCGCACACAGTTTAACAACGGCGAGCAGCAATACTGTCACTGAAACACTGCACAGTCATTTATTAAAATCGAACTGCTTGATCACCTCACAGCCGGACTGGGCTAGTATCATTATTCGCTATACGGGTGAGCAACTATGTAAGGAATCGCTATTACGCTATTTGATCTCATTTCGTACTCATAACGAATTTCATGAGCAATGCGTAGAGCGTATTTATTGTGATTTAATGGCGCAATTGAACATCAGTGAACTTGAAGTGTACGCACGTTACACCCGCCGTGGTGGACTAGACATCAACCCGTACCGTTCAACTTCTCACGATAGTGTGCCATTTGCGGTGAAAATAAACCGCCAATGATCTATCTAGTCAAACCCCGAGTCATTCGGGGTTATCTACACTGGCTAACTTTCAACTCTTTTAGTCGGTATAGGCATACCGCACACATCAACATAATTAGGCGTTTCAACAAACCATGTTTCTGAGCGGTTTTGTCGTGCTTTGATCAAGGCTAAAAATGCAGTCGAGTCAGTGCGCATCACCTTAAACTGGCTATTATCTTGTTTACTGATATCAGCTAACACGTGTATATCGGTAATAGGGTTACTAGTCGTGCGAGATAGACGAGTAAAATGCTCCATCCCCTCCAGCACGCGGCCAAATACAGTAATATTTCTATCTAAATAACGCGGGCCTTGTCCTATAGTGACATAAAATTCAGTACCACCACTGTTAATGTCGTTATCTCGCGCCATTGCAAATACCCCATTACAATGCACTTGCCAGGTTTGCGTTTGCATCTCATTTTGCGCCACCGCAAAGCCATTTAAAAATCCAGTAATTGGGGCATAGCCATCATGGTGATCAAGCTCGGTGATCTCCAAAAGGCTTGAAGTCGTTAAATAAAATTCAGCAGCTATGGCTTTAGCGGCATCTTTGACTGGTTTTTTACCGCTTTCATCACCTCCTTGCGCTACAAAGCCTTCCACAACGCGATAAACATTTAAACCTTTGTAAAAGCCTTCGCGGGCTAGTTGTTTGATATTCTGCGTGTGTTTTGGTGCCAGTTGCGGGTTAAGCTCGATATAAGCAGCGCCGGTTGGCAGGGCTATTTTGATAATATTATCAGCCTCCACTAACCGCCATTGCTCAGCAGTTGCTTGATTAACAATTTGTGCAGCTGTGAGCTGATTATCAGCTTGTGCCATACTCATTTGGCTAGAGAGTAGAACACCGCCAATGAAATATAATTTTTTAAACATGGCACACCTATTTGTATTGTTATAGTGCGAGGTTATTTAGTTAAGCTGTTTTTATCAAGCCAAAACTGAGCTTGATGAATTGGCGCACTGCGCGGCAGTAAAGGGTTTGTAAGTTCAATAATACGGCGGTTTTTTAAGTCAGCTTGTGCAATCGTAGCGGCAAAATATTCATAAAATAGCGCGTCAAAAGAACCATCAGCAATTGCCGCTAGTAGACCTTCTTGCAATAATTTATGCAGCGTTTGATTATCATTGGCTACAAAAAAATAAACTGCAGATGGATAACGAATAGCAATATGCGGCTCGTGAATAATATCGTCACCATGATTTTTGGGTAAATCAAAGATATCGTACGGCAACGCATCAATGCGCCCTGTTCGGAGCATTTCGATAGGCCCTGCCCCCATACCATATATTAATGTAGGCAACTCATTACGTTTAAAAATGGCAGTATCTGGCCAATCTTCCCGTAAACCGAATACAAATGAGCGTAATTGTCTAGAGTGGTTTACCTGTGCAAACATATCTTTATGGCTAACATGTACTAAAGGGATACGATAACCCAATAAGCCTTTATCAATTGGGATCAAAACGGCCTTGGCTTGCTTTTCCCAATCAGGGCTCGTTACTCCCCAAAAGACATCAATACCATTTTTATCTCCTAAAAGCCTAATAGCTCTGCTTTGCGAAGGAATATTTTGCACTTCTGTTGGCACCAGAGTCACTGCTGACTTACTCAATGCCAATGCCAGCAATGCACGTGGATATGGGTGCCCGTCAGCAGAGTAGCGCACACTAAGCTCAGTGTTTGCCAAACAAGTAAAAGAAGTCAAAAAGCAAATCCATTTGATCAACGTAATGTTATCCTTAATCCAGATCGAATTTATAGAGAATATCCACGTTCTGATACAAACCACTGGTAATTTCAATATAAAGTTGTGACAGTAATTGATAACGTACCGCAACTTCACTTAAGGAGTCAAAAATACCCACACTGTATTTAACTTGAATACCCGGTGCCACATAACCAGAAATTTCTACTTTGGTTTCGTCACCACTGCCTTTAGAGCTCAAGCTAACATCCGACAAGCCGAACGTTTCACCCACTTTAGATACCACCCCTTCACTGCGACTCACCCCTTGTGCTAATAATAATTGAGTTAGCATTGCATCAGTTGAACTGTCACCTTCGTCTAATGGTTGACCATTTAATAAATAAGCTAGAGACTCGGCTTGATCCATTGCCGGCTCAGAGAACACCTTTAATGCAGGTTGCTCGATATTACCCGTTAAGGTAATGCCAGCAATGACATCATTGGCGGTATTATCTGGGTTTCGGATCGCTTTAATATTTAAATACGGTTTATCTATCGGACCACTAAAACCAATTTGACCAGTACGGATGATCAGGTCTTGTCCAAAAGAGCGGTAAGTACCTTCACGTAAGTTCAACTCGCCGGTGGCAATCATTGGCGTTTGCTGATCCATCTTAATCGACAAGTCACCTTCAATTTTAGACTCCAACCCAAATGAGTCAATGCGCACATCATTTTCAACAATCAACTTAAGACTTATGTCGTAATCAAACGGTACGGCTTGAGTTTGCTCTGCTTGTTTGTCGATAATAATTTCATCATCGCTCACTTGCACAGCCCCTTCTGGAAGCTCTTCAATCTCTATCCGACCATAAGGCACAACCACTTGCCCCGCTAACTTAAAAGCATTATCAGCCAAACCAATTTTTAAATCCGGTGATACTTTAAATGTTACACCTTGCTGAGCTCGGACATAAAACTGCTCACCAACTACGGCTAAATTCACCGCAGGTTGTACGCCTTGCCAATCAATATCCCCCTCCAAGGCTAACTTACCGCCTTGTGCATCGTTTAATTTGCCATCAAGGGTGGCTTTAGTTTTGTCAAAAGTAATGCTGATATTTGAATCTACAATCGCAACTGGCAGCTGCTCACCTTGTAAATTTACATCTATAACTTCCAGCTCACCATTAAGCAACGGTGCGCTCAACGTACCTGCTAAGGCTATTTGGCCACTAATGCTGCCTTTTAATTGCTCAAGCGTACCAATAAAAGGTTGCAAGTCAGTTAATAAAATCTTGTCAATCACCAGCTGTCCACTTAGTAACTGTTGCCCGGCTAAGTCCTCAGCATCGATATCTGCATTGATATCACCAAGCACTGTGGAGCTCAACCGCGCTTGCAAGTTAGCATCACGGGGATCTGCAATTGCATTTAACGTAAATGTGTCTATTGGTAAGCGATACCGCTTTTCCTCGTTAATAAGGATTGCAGCCAAATCATGAGAGTTAATTGTCGCAGATAAACTTTGTAATTGGCTCGCTTGCCAATTCGCTTTGACCTGCCCTGCAAATCCACCTTCGGTAATAATGTTATCGGGCAATAAATGTTTAATTTCAGTTAAATCAAAATTCTCTAACTTGGCATTAAGCTGACCAAGCTGCGCTGTTTGATTAAGCCGGTCGATACACAGCTTACTGTTTTGACTTTGCCAACAATGCTGCTGTACGGAAAAATCACCCGTATCGATGTTAAATTTAATCGCAACCGCAGGCTTCGTAGTAAAATCAATCACGTTATCGCTTAGCAGCACATTACTTAGGCTACCTTGCCACACGTTTTTAGCAAACTTACCCGCAACTTCAAGTTCAGCTTTACCCTGTACAGCGTTTAAATCAAGCTGTAGTTGATGATCATCTTTATCTCCAGCCGCTGCAATCGTAAAGCTGTTAATTTGCTGACCTGCTACATTGGCATCTGTTACTTTTAAGCTCACGTTAGTTTGCCAATCAGCGGCATAATTAAAGTCTGTCTTTAACGCTAAGTTTGCAATCTGAATATCAGCAAAACTTAAATCACGTAAGCCAACATCTAAGTTTACAATGGGTTGTAAACGCGCGCCTGATATTGCAAGCTTTCCTTCACCCACACCAGTAAATGGCAAGTTCTTTTGTTCTGGTTTATTTAAGTGAAGTAACCCCTTAATTTTCCATTGTTCAGCAATATTCCCTGATAAAGCTAGCTTATTTTCCCCACTGACAAGTTCAAATTTCTCAATACTGGCATGTAATGAGTTATTTAAATCAAAATCTGAAACAAAGCTAAATGGAATATCATCAACCGTACCGCCAAGTTGAGTATCTGTCATTTTTAACTGCCACTGCTGCTGTGACGCATTAAATACCCCATTAAATTGCCCTGACAGATCACTGCTTACAGTATCAGTTAAGTACTGTGCTTTTAAATTTGCTAGCTTTCCTGAAAATTGACTCTCGATACCGTTTTCCCAGCTCGCTGACGCAGTTAGCGTCGCTTTACTTTCGTTTGCCATTAACGACAATTGTTCAACATTGATATGCGTTAAGCCGCCTTTTAACGCACTTTCCAATCGCACTTTAGGGTATGCTGCAAGTTGACTTTGTGCCATCAGCTGTAATGTATAGTCATCGGCATTGCCTTTACCTGTTAACTGCACGTCATTTATTTTTAATTGATTACTCTCTACTTCAAGTAGCCACTGCTCAATATTTGCATTGATTGAAAAAGGAAAATTAGTGGTTTTTAAATCGGCATTTATTTTTGCAGTTAGTGGGTATTGTCCTTCGGTGATCACGTCTAGTTGTAAATCACGTAAATCTCCAGCAACCGCCAAAGCGACTTGATGCTCAGGATTATTCAAAGTAAGTGCTGCTGTGACGGGAGTGTCATCAGCTAAATTTGCTGTTAATTGGCTTGCCAAGTGCCATTGTAAATAGTCTGCACTGAATGATGGTAGCTGCAGTTCACTTTTGTTTATCGCAAAAGAGCCTTTAATATCACTAATTTCGTGACTTTGTTCGCCTTGTACCAGCGTTACTTTCGAGATCAAAAGTTGTTCGAGTTTGGCGGCAAGTGGCGAACTAAAATGAATATCGGGCAAAGCCGCAAGTGCCGTTAATGGCTCACTAGGTGGTGCTTGAGTTTCTTTAAGTAACACATCGACCTGTGCAATTTTTAATGAGCTTAAAGTAACGAGCGACTGTTGAGCAAACGCTGCCAAAACAAATTTTTTCACTGATACATTTGCACTGGCATGATCAAGTTCAAAGGATGCAATTGCAATGCGTTTGATTGAAACGCCAATAGGCAAGCTAATCTCATCGCT
Source organism: Pseudoalteromonas sp. S1727 (assembly GCF_005886375.1). Taxonomy (NCBI): domain Bacteria; kingdom Pseudomonadati; phylum Pseudomonadota; class Gammaproteobacteria; order Alteromonadales; family Pseudoalteromonadaceae; genus Pseudoalteromonas; species Pseudoalteromonas sp. S1727. Next base: position 25,399 of record NZ_PNDT01000075.1, on the reverse strand, counting down.
CGCACTCGTAGCGGGTTGTTCTTCTACCCTTGCCTCTTCTTCAGTCTCAGCTTGTGTTTGAGTTGGCTGTGGTAACTTCAACGATATTGCCTGCGCGCTCATATTTTCAATGCATATGCCTTCACAGCCCCACCAATAAAGATCGAGTTTCAAGTTTTTCGCATTAAAATCTAAGCCATCACTTTGAAAGTGTACATCAAATGAGTCGTTATATAAAAAGCGGCCATTTTTAATGTCTATGCGTAAGCCATCAACTAACTTCGTTGCCGTGTACGCAATTAATTGATTGCCTGGCGCTGTAAATAATAAACAAAATACCAGCACCAGTAGCGAAGTAAAAAACAGTGTCAGTGCGGTGGTAATTTTTTTCATTTTTGACATTAAATTTCAGGCCCTATAGTAATACTAAGTCGCGTGCTTTTACTTTCTTTGGTAAGCCCCCACGCGTGATCAATTCGAACTGGGCCCACTGGGGTTAAATAACGAATACCAAAACCTGCGCCTACTTCAACCCGATCGGTAAAGTCATTGGTCGCTGTACCGCTGTCAACAAATAAAGCAGCTCGCCAACTTTCTGCAAACTGATAATTATATTCAACCGTACCAGTGATTAAATATTTACCACCAATTAGACGACCTTTTTCATCCTCTGGAGAAATTGACTGATAGGCAAAACCACGTACACTTTGGTCACCACCGGCGTAAAAACGCAATGAAAATGGGACATTATCAATGTCATCTACTAACATGGCGCCAACATTTGCCTTTAAAAACAATAAATGGCGATCAAGATAAGTTTGCAACCAGGCATTTTGAAGCTGTACTCTGACAATATTAGTCGTAGAAAACATGTCTTTTAAACCAAATTCTGCAGATAATAACCATTGATAGCCCGATGTTGGTGTTGTGCCTCCTTCGGTTTCTTTTTTAGCATAGCTGATGCCGGGCATTAACATTTTAGAACTTTGTTCTTCATCGCCAATGCGATAAGTCTCTCTATCACGGCGTAAAAATACAGTACGAACCCAATCATCATCTGTTAGCCATTGTCGTTGCAATTGCCCGGTCAGAATTTTACTGTACACATCGTTGGTTAACTCATCTTCGAGTTTGTAACCGGCTGAAAAACGCCATAAGTCATCATTAGGGTCGTCTACAGGTACCGTGTAACCAAGTGAAATATCTTGCTGTCGCTGTGATACATTTAAATTACTTTCAAGATAATGACCATTTTCAGTGATCCACGGTTTAGTCCACTTAAAACGCACTTTAGGCCCTAGATCAGTACTATAACCGCCCCCCACTTCGTAACTATTGGCAGGTTTGTGCAGTACATCAACCTTTATTGGTACTTGTTTATTAGCACGATTAGGTATATCTGCGTAAACGCGTACACTGGCAAAATACGGCGTGGTAGATAACGCTAAATTGTACTCTGATACTAAAGTAGCCCTATAAGCTTCGCCTTGTTTAAATTTAGCTAAAGAACGAATGTATTTCTCAGCTGGGGTTTGTTCCCCTAACACAAGATCACCAAATTGATAACGAACACCGGTATCTATCGCTAAAATCACCTCAGCACTATTATTCTTTAAAGAAATAGCCAGCTGATGTGTTTGCCATTTCACATCAAAGTACCCTAGCTCAAGCAGTTGTCCTTCAATTTTTTTACGTGCAGCATCGTAATGACTGTGATTTAAAATATCACCTTGCTTTAGCTTAATACTATTTATCGTTTGCTTAAGCAATAAATCATCCTCACCTTCGCCCTGCACTGTTATGCGCACGTCGGCAATACGCGTCACGGGGCCACGTTCGATGGTTGCAATCAATGTTTGCGATTCACTATTATAATTAAGCTTAATAACAGGCTTATAATAACCCAGTGCTTTTAAACTGCTGGCAACTTGCTTCTTTGCATGGCTTAACAAGGTGCTCGTAGCTGTTTCACCTTCAAGTTGCTTTAAGTACAGCGCAACATTTTTTTCCAGATCGCCCTTGATGCCATTTATTTCATAGCTACTTACAACGTGTGCGGCTGCAAATACATTTAATGAAAACAATAAAAATAAACCAACTGTTATGCGCGTTAATATCCAGCTAGGCAAGTAATTTCCTTACTTAAAAACGATTTATCAATAATGACAGAAATAGTACCATATTGATGCTACTTCACGCAGTAACTCAAATGTGAAAATTAGTACGCTTATTTGCTTTATTTTGGTTACAATAGCCATTACTAATTTGAAATGATTTTATTGAGTTTTTAAATGCACTTTCCTGATGATGACAATGGCCAACTTTTAGCTGAAATCGCAGCTGCAGGTATAAATTTAGCCCAAATGCACACTATTGACTTCTATATTTTGTTCGAGCAAAAAGTAGATGCCGAAAAATTTTCCGCAGCTATAGTAGAAGATGAGCTGGCACCCACCACTGAATTAGTACAATGCAAAGATACTGGTATTTGGGAAGTCGTTACTCAGGTACAAATGGTGCCCGATCACACCCTGCTAGGCCAAACTGAACAATATTTAGAGAGCATTGCCAATGGCTATAATGGCTACGGTGATGGCTGGGGATTAATGGAAAGCGACGACGCTTAATAGCTAACAGCTAAAATCAGTTAAGTTTAACGACTTAACTGATTTGCCTTTCTAAAATTCCCTTGGTAATCAAATAATTTATCTGCAACTTTCCAACCGTATTTTTTACTCTTTCTAGCAATAACAAAGTCCGGTGCGACCAAGTGTAATTGCGCTGCAATCACTTGCTGTGCTGATTTATACTCGACTGGTGTTTGCCCTTGGGCTGTACGCTTAGCAAATTGCTTATTAAACGCATAACGCGCCGCAGGTTTAGCAAAGTCATAGACTTCATCACAACTAGCGCCATCTTCGTCATAATACGTAATTTTGATTATCTGCTCATTACTTGCAAGACTATTCACACTTAAACCACTACAACGCAATACTAAGGCATCTTTTAAGTTAAGCGCAGCGCGCAGTTTATCATCGGGATCGGCCATCACTTCATGACAGGTTTGGCACTGACGAGCAGCAATATCATTTTCAGCACCACAGGCTTCACATTCTTTAAAACGAAACCGATAATCACACTGCTCTTTTAAGCCATCATCATCTTCGAGCAAGCCTTTGCAACGACGGCCAAAATGTTCAGTAACTTTACCTTGACTATCTGTTTTTCCCCAGAAAATATTGGCAAAACCACAGCCAGGGCACTGAACTTGGACAGGTACGTTATCACTGTCACCCTTTTTACTCCCTACCTCTGGATAAAACAGATCAAAGCCATTTCCCGCATAATCAATGACTAAGCAATCGGTTTTTCCTTCACTTAAACGCAAGCCACGACCAACGATTTGTTGATATAAGCTCACTGACTCCGTTGGGCGTAAAATAGCGATAAAGTCTACATGAGGTGCATCAAAACCGGTTGTCAACACCGATACATTAACAAGGTATTTTAGCTTCCGCTGTTTGAACGCCATAATGATCTGATCGCGTTCCGCATTTGGTGTATCACCGGTGATCAAAGCCGCTTGTTGAGCGGGTAAATATCCATAAACTTCATTTGCATGTAGCACAGTCGCTGCAAAAATCATGATCCCCTGGCGTTGCTCACTGTACTCAATAACTTGCTGCATAATGGCTTTAGTAGCCCGACTATTTTTTGCTAGTAACTGATTCATGTCATCACCGGTGTAACGCCCAAATGAATCACTTTGTAAAGCAGAAAAGTCATAGTGGCTGATCGCCGCATCCACTTCCCGCGGTGGGGTCAGGTAGTGGTGTTTAATCATATAACGCAGAGGTAGTTCAAAAATGCACTCTTGAAATGGGCTGCTTTTGTCACCTCGAACAAAGCCATGATAATGACGATGGTACACCCAACCGATCCCCATTCGATAAGGCGTCGCTGTTAAACCCAGTATCTTTAACTGCGGGTTATGGGCTTTTAATGCCAAAATCACTTTCTCATATTGGCTATCTTTGTCCCCACTGACACGATGACACTCATCAATGATCACTAACGAATAGTGTGCATTTAGTTGCTCAATATTGCGCGACAAAGATTGAATACTCGCAAACGTTACCTGCTGCATTAACGATTTTTGTTTTAAACCTGCCGAAAAAATACTCGCTTCAAGACCAAAACTGCAATATTTCTCAGCATTTTGTTCCACAAGCTCTTTCACATGCGCAAGAACTAAAATCTTTTGTTTGGCAATACGTGCTAATTCAGCAATAACTAGACTCTTACCTGCACCGGTAGGTAATACTATTAGAGCGGGCTCTGAGGTTGTTCGAAAATAAGCAACGGTGCGATCAACCGCTTCTTGTTGATAAGGGCGTAATACATACGTCATGATGGCAACTTAGAGGAGCAAACGAAATGGAGAGTAACTCTCTCCAAAGTAAGGGGCGCTCACGGCCCCTCAGCGATTAAGCCAGGTGTTTAGTCAAATCAACACCTTGGAATGCTTTAGGACGTTTACCACGGCCCGTCCATTCAACCGTTTCACCTTCAAATTCAATACGGTACTTTGGCATTACTTTTGTGCGCTTATCATTTACACCCTCTTGAAGATCTTCAAGAGTTAAACCTTTCGCTTTTAACAGGTCCAGTACTTCCTGCTTCGCTTGCTGCTGCTGCGTATATTTTGCGATAGCGTCCGCTAATAAAGCTTGTGCTTTTTCTAAGTCAGCAAGACTCGCTGATTTGATAAACGCCTTAATTTCTTTCATTTTCTACTCACTAAATTGTAAAGAGTTAAAATTAGATATAATTCTACTAGATTATAAGCCTATTTTTTAAAAGAGGCCAAGTCGATTAATCAATTTAATGGTTTAATTTATTCTTTTCAAGTTAAGGGATGTTAATATACTTGTTTACTAATTAAAGTAACCGCGTTTATTCATAATCATAAAATAATTTAACTAGGTAATAAAATGTAGCTATTAATTATTTTTACTACTACATTGCCATTATTAGCGCTTTAAACTGTTTAGCTAAACTAACTTCGTTGATGTTTTTCGTAAGACTGAGCTGATAAGATTGCTCATCAGTTGCCCAGCCTAAACTCGTATACACGTTATCAACTTCGTCTTTTAATACATAAAGGATGGCTGGGTAACTATTTACATAATAATTCACCGCATCTGCATCCATATATACTCCACCATTATGAGAGAAGTCTCTCACTTGTATAATAACGGTGCCAAACATATCACTTTTGACTATTTGAGTTAATTGGTCCCAGCCACTGCCTGTAATAAAATTTCCACCAACCATGCTACTGATAACAGTAAATTCGTGTTGTTTCAAAATACTTTCTAAGCCGACTGAGTCGCCGGAAAATTGCTGCGACAAGTTAGTTTGATCCGCAATTGATTGTGCAGCCATAATTTCAGGTTTTAAATTACGCAGAAATAGTTCATGGCCATATTTGTGCTCAGCAATTACTTTTTCAATATCTTTTATCTGAGATGTGTCCACTAACGTATAACCATTCGCTTTAGTCTCTAAAGCAAATCGTAAATAGTCTGTATTTTCAGCTGCATTACTTTTATCACTCTCGTGCAATGCAATGGGTGTTTTGGTAAAAGAAAACAGCCGCACGCCCTGCTGTTGCGTTGCATGCTCTTCAAGAAAAGGATTTGCATTAAAATCAGGCTCATTCGCTAACGTGACAATCGAGAATAGCGCTGTTATAACACCACTAAATACAATGATAAATTTTTTCATAATAGCCTCTTTATCCATAAAGAAAACAATAAGGGGTTGATTAACTAACACTCAGTATAGTTGATTAGATACACTACTTGTACCTATATAATAAATTAATTATTTAATTTACATCACGGTGTGCAGTTATAAACAGCTTAAGGTTTAATCATAACCTTATAGATACAAAAAAGCCCTGACACGTTCATTCAGGGCTGCAACTATTTAAAGAATATCGGCTTAAATGCTAGGTACTAATTTAATTGCACCCTGCTCTACTTTCATATCTAAAGGCAGCTTGCTTAATAACGCAACCTTAGGATCATTCATATTTAATTTATAAACTGGATTAACAGCTAAAAACCCGTTAATTACTTTCATTGCTTCATCATCAAGTACCGCTAAGTTGCCCTTAAACCCACCAGCGTCTATTGTTGAATCAAGCAGTTTTACATTACGTAAAAATACCGCTTTCTTTTCACTATCATAAAAAGGCGCCCCTTCTATCTGCAATTTTAAGCGTACAGGGTATTTAAGCGCGAAGGCATTTACAACAGCACTTGAATCAGCACCAAGTACCACCACATCTCGGTTATCAGGACCAACATTCACACTTAAATCATTCACATCAAATTGCACAGGTAATCCCATCAAGCTCACTTTTTCACTGAGCTTAGGTAATTGTTGATTCAATACTGTCTCAATTTCACTGCTAGTAAATGAATAGACAGAAACACCATTAGTGGTATTACATGCAGCCAATAATAAACAGCCAATCAATAAAATATACTTCATTATTTTTCCTTTACCGTATGCAAAATATTCACGTCAAACCCTAAATAAAAGCCGCACAATGGCGGCTTTATCATTTAATTTATTAGGGTCTAGTTTTAAGCACCAAAAATGACTTTTAAGCGTGCTAGTGTGTCACTCTCAACTGAACCTTGGCTGAGTGCCAACAGTTGTTTTAAGTAATAATGTAAGTCAGCTTGTTCACCGCGATGTTTATCATCAAGCATAGCAACTTGCTCTGCCATACGTGAAACCCCTTCAGGGCTGCTAACATTAGCCAAAATTTCCATTCGTACTAATAGTTGTGCAGCGCTTAGCTGCGTATCAGCACTCGTTTGCCATTGTGCAGGAACTGCTTGTTGGTCTTGCAGTGCAGTAAATAAAGCGGCGAAATCAGCTTGTGCAGCTTGCTCTGTAACAGCCGCAAGTTTATCGTCAATATTGGCTAATAACTTTTCAATGCGATTATTTAATTCTTTGTTCGTTTCAAGTACAACTACTTTAGTACGTAAATCCAGCAATTGCGCTTTTTGATTTACGACAGGTAATGCATCTTCCAGTTCAACGAGTTGAGCGATTATAATGGCATTGTCGGCAGCTTGTTGCTCTTTATGCTGGGCAAACTCTTCACTGCGTTTAGCAAAGGTGACATCGTTAAATTGGCGGAATTTTTGCCATAATGCATTTTCAGCTTTCACACCAGCAAAACCAATACGTTGCCATTGCTGTTGTAATTCTTTTAACTGCTGACATGCACTCGCTAAGTCATCACTTTGCGCTAGCTGTTGCGCTTGCTCTACTAACGAATTTTTTGCTGCCGCATTGCCTTTGTGAAAAGTATTTAGAGTATTAAATACGTGTTGCTGCTGCGCCTTATATTGCGTTTGTAATGCGCGGTATACTTTCGGCTCAACGTTGCCTGCATTACGCCAAGCTTTATTGATCCGATTGTACTGGCTTTCGAACTCTTTCCAATCAAAAGCATCAATTGTGGTATCACTTTCATTCAATAACGTCATTTGCTCAATAATAGCTTCACGCTCAAGTTTGGTTGCTTCGCGTTGCTGTTCAAGCTCGGCAAAATAGTCGCGACAAGGGGCAAATAATAGCTCGATTTTGTCATCAAACTCTTTTCCTTGTGCTTGCTCTTGTTCAGTATCTAAACGACCAAGCTCATTCCAACGACGGCGTAATGTTTTCACTTCAGTTGCGCGTAATTTCGCATCCGTGCAAGGTTGCTCAAGTAAGACTGTGATCTCAGCCAACAATTCCTCACGTTTCGGTGCAGAGGCATATTTTTGCCAATCACGGGCATTATCTAATTGCTGCTCAAGATCTGTTTTAATCTTTTCAAGGCTTTGCTGACTGTTTGGAGTTAGGGTGTCATACAACTCAATAAAGCCTTTAAACACACCAAATGCAACGTTAAAACGACCTTGTTCAATTAAGCGTTTTACATCACGCCCTTTACGAGCAGCAAGTTGTTGGTTTTTAGTTAGCTTATCACTGATAGGCGCTACGGCTGTATTCCAACGTTCTTTCTGCTGTGTAAGCTGGCCTTTAAAAGGCCCCTGCAAAGTCTTTGGCAATTGTGCCAATGGTGCTTTAGCAGCTTTATACGCTTGATTAAAATGGCGTTCAGCATCATCGTAACTTGCTTGCTCAATGCCATCGGTACTGATATTACTCAGTTCGGTTAATGCAGCTTTGAATGCACTGATCGCTTCGCTAAGCTCTGGCAATTTAGCGACTTGCTTAAATAAACTCGTTAGTCGCGTGATTATTTGCTGTTGTTGGGCATTATCTGGTAATTCACTTTGCGCCAAGCTGTCTTGTGCCTGCGCCACTTTTGCATCTAACCAATCTTGCTGTATTTGCTCGGGCGTTTCTAAACCAAGTTGCAGTGCATTTTCAATTTCATCACTGAGCGCTTCTAAATTTGCCAGTGCTAGCAGCTGACGTTGTTGCAGGGCTAAACGTTGCTGTTGCTGATCATGTTCAGCTTGTAATTGACTCACTAGTTCATTTAACTTATCAGTCAAGACTGTGTATTTAGTGGCAACGGTGTCACGTTGCTCTGGGCTTAACCAACTCAGTTCCAGCCCTTGCCATTGATCCATTAATTCAGCGTATTGTTGAGTCACTACAATAAAGTCTTGCTTTTCACGCAGTGCATTAAGCTTTGCTAAAATAACACGGGTGTCATTTTGCACTTGTAATGGCATTTCAATGGCTAGACGCTCGTTTTCAATATGTGTTTCAAGTGTTGCTTTGGCGTCACCCTGTGCATGCTTAACTAAGCTTTTCACCAGTTGATGCGTTATTACTTGCTCCACAAGATGCACTTGCATCTCTGCTGAACCTTCTTTAAATGCCTTTTCAACTAGCTTTGGATTGGCTAAGCGTTTTAACAACTTTGCCCTTACTTGCAGTTCTTTCTCTGCAAACGCCAATTTTTCAAGGGTTTTTACTGGCGCAAACCGTTCAATATATTCATTTTTAATTTGGCTCGACAATTTACTTTCATCACTCAGAACGGCATTTGATATATGTTGTTCTGCCAGTTCTTTTAAGCTTTGATCTTGCTTATATGCTTGCCACCACAGTACTAAGTCATTAACTTTAGTCAGTGCTTTTTTACGGATTTCTGCTGAGCTGTCTTCAAGTGCTAATGCATTTAAAATAGTCGCATCTCGCTCTACATCAAGCTTTTCAATGGCCTCTAAACGTACTTGTTGCTTGGGATGTTTCCACTTTGGGGTAAAAAGGTGTTTAAAGATCATGTTCACTAAACCTTGCTATTTCGTTGTCTGCGGTGAATTCTTTTTGCAATTGTGCTTTGGTTTTTTGCACCATTTCACCATTAGAACCAATGGTAAATTGCTCATTTGTTTGCGCAACTTTAGCTTGGTAAAGCATCACTAATTGCACGGTCTGCTGTTTTTGCTCGTCACTGAGTACAGTGCCATCAGGCCATTTTCCTGTTGCCGCACCATACTGTAAGCGTTCGAATAATTCTGGGGTAATTGTTTTTACAAGATTGTCGATGTTCATGTCATTTTTTCTTTTTCAGCATCACTAAAATAACGCGATTTATTAAATACCAAATACAGCCAATACCAATGGCTGCGGCGCATGCGTACCAGGTTGGCGTTTCGGGTTCTGGGTGCAAAAAGTATAAGCTAAAGAAGCCACCTAAAAATATGATCAACGCAAAAAAAGAGTGATTCATAAACATTTGCTGTTTTTGAATACGCTTTTCGCGCGCTAGCTGTTGACGTTGCTCGTCATCAAGCTGGGCTACATTATTATCACAGTGTGGGCACTGTTTATGTTTATCTGATATTGACTTATTACAACTAGGACAACTAACAATCGCCATATCTTTCTCCATACTTCGCATAAAAATCTACGCATAAAAAAGGCGCCTTGCGGCGCCCTTTATTGTACGTGTTTTATTTGTCGTTGTCTTTTTTCAATTGCACCCAATCGGTGTGAATTAAAAAACGGCTTTAATTACCTAACTTAGTCTTTAGACTCTGTCGCTTTAGCTTGTTCAGCAAGGCGCTTTTCCCAGAAAGTCGCGTTTTTGATGCCTAGCTTAATAGGGTCAAAGGTAATTGGCCCCCCACTTTTCTTTTGATCTTCATAGTCACGTAAACATAATAGTGCGGGTCTTGCGACAAAAAATATTGCTAAGATCCCGACAATATTGATCCACGCCATTAAGCCGACACCAATGTCACCAATATTCCAAATGTAACCAGAGCTGTTCACCATACCATATGAAACCATAAACATAATTACTAGCTTGACAATAACCAGTGGAATACTGCCTTTAAAATAACAATTTAAATAAGCAACGTTAGTTTCTGCAATGTAGTAGTAAGCCAAAATTGTCGTAAACGCGAAGAAAAATAATGCGATGCCAACAAACGCTTCCCCAAAACCACCAAACACGCTAAATAAGGCCATTTGGGTAAAAGCAGCTGAGCCAACCTCTGTCGCAGCATCGACATTTTGAACAATAAATTGCCCTGCAGGTAATTCACCCACCACGTTGTATTGCTGCGTGATTAAAATCATTAGCGCAGTTGCTGTACAAACAAAAAGTGTATCAACGTACACAGAAAAAGCTTGCACTAAACCTTGTTGAGCTGGGTGGTCAACCTCTGCCGCAGCGGCAGCATGGGGGCCTGTACCTTGGCCTGCTTCGTTAGAATAAATCCCGCGTTTTACACCCCAACCAATCGCAGCACCAAAGCCTGCCTGGGCAGTGAATGCATCAGAGATAATTAATGAAAAGATCCCCGGTACTTTATCGATATTTAAAAATACCACGATCAACGCCAGTATGATGTAGCCTAATGCCATAAATGGCACCACAACTTGAGTAAAGTTGGCTATACGTTTAATCCCGCCAAAAATAATGAACGCTAGCACAATTAAGATAATAGCCAATGCAACCAGTTTAAAACTGCCGACATCACCGAAGCTAGTTGTCACCATAGTGCCACTACCAAATACTTGCGTAAACGCATTGCCGACAGCATTTGCTTGTACGCCTGGTAAGAACACCCCACACGCAATAATTGCTGCCACAGCAAATAAAACCGCTAGCCACTTTTGTTCTAAACAGCGGTCGAAATAATAAGCCGGGCCACCACGGTACTGACCATCTTCTTCAGTTTTATATATTTGTCCTAGTGTTGATTCTGCATACGCGGTGCTGGCACCTAAAAAAGCCACGATCCACATCCAAAAAATAGCGCCTGGGCCACCAAAGCCAATGGCCGCAGCCACCCCAGCAATATTACCAACCCCTACTCGCCCTGATAATGATACTGCCAGCGCCTGAAAAGACGAAATACCCGTATCTGAAGTATTCGGGCTAAACAGCAACTTACACATTTCTTTGAAATGCCTAACTTGCGCAAAGCGGGTTAAAATAGAATAGAATAGGCCTGCGCCTAAACATAAGTAAATAAGTGCATTACTCCAAACAACGCCATTAACAGCGCTTACAAAAGCTTCCATGGATATCCTCTTTTATTTTTTATTATTGTTTAACGATACTCTGCTATCTGAGTCAGAATCCGCAACCTTGTCCTGTTGATACGATCAATCTTAGCCTAAACATGGCAAAATTATTATCAATTTTATGTTTGCTTTGGCAAATGATAAGGGCATCACTATGATGCCCTTTTTATATTAGCGTAACTTATCAACCACGTTGACAATGGCAGCCAACGTATCTTGACCAAACTGATATGAGCGACGATCTGACCAACCGTAGTCAGGATCAGGTAAATCATCGTTATCTTTAAACGGCATTTCTACAGTATAAGCAAGCGCCTTAAACTCTTCTGCAACAGCAGACGAGCCAACAGTTAGGTTTGCTTTACCTGGTTCATCTTTGGGATAACCATGCACATCTTGAAACTCAGGAGTCACTACGTGTAACGCTGCTTTAAAACTGTCTTCTAATTCTTTTAAGCGCGCATCGTAACTGGGTATACCTTCACTGCCTGCAACAAAGTTATATGGAATAGCTTCATCACCATGAATATCCAAATGCATATCAACACCCGTTTCACGCATCTTATTTAGTACTAAATACACTTCAGGGCTATTTTCCATGCTTGGTGTTTGCCATTCACGGTTTAAATTCACACCTTTGGCGTTAGTACGTAAGTGCCCACGCACACTACCATCAGGATTCATGTTAGGCACAATGTAGAAAACTGCTTTTGATAACAAGGCCGCAGCATGCGGATCTTCATCATCTAATAATTTATGCAATACGCCTTCAACGAACCATTCAGCCATTGTCTCACCTGGATGCTGGCGCGCAGTGATCCAAATTGTCTTTTTATTCTCGTCGCTTTCACCACCAATGCGCAGCACGCTCATATCACGGCCATCAAGCGTTTCACCTAAGGTTTCTAACTGACACGCTTCTTGGCTTTGCGCCCAAGTAATTAAATCTAAATGACGCTCGTAACTGTATGGTGCAAAGTAAGCAAAATACACCGTGCCACATTCTGGTTCTATTTCAAATGACAACGTGCCATCAGCATAGTTTGAAGGAACTCGAAACCATGTTTGGCGATCATACGATGCAACCGCTTGATAACCATCCCAACCATCTGGGTAAGCTGAGTTTTCAAGGTTATTGATATGCAGTTTATGATTTTGAAAAGGTGTCGTTTCTAGACGAAAATGAAACCACTGAAAAAAATCAGATAAATGATCTTTATTGATTTCTAGTTGAATATTAAGTGGATCGGTTGCGGCAATGACTTTGATATTGCCACTGTCAAAATTACTGGTGATTTTCATTTTATTAAACCTATCTATGAAAAGTTAATCGCTCACCTTTCGCTTGTTAGTGAGAAATTAAGGAACGTACCAATGTAATGGACGCATTGTTATTAAAATGTAGCAAACTAGACACAGCCTACCACATGGCTTTGGTTTTGAAAAAACATTCACGACTAAAAAAGCCAGCAAATGCTGGCTTTTTGTAAAGATTTTAAGCTATGACCTATTAACGCGGTAAGCTTGGGAATGAGACCTCAGCCATATCACGCATACAGCGCACAACCTGACAGCTGTAACCAAACTCATTATCATACCAAACGTAAAGTACGACACGATTACCGTCAACAATGGTCGCTTGTGAATCAACCACACCCGCATAACGACTTCCCACTAAATCGGTTGATACGATTTCAGTAGAGGCTGTGTAATCAATCTGATCACGTAACTCAGAATGCAGAGCAGCATGGCGTAAGAATGAGTTTAATTCTTCAACCGTAGTGCCTGTAGCAAGGTTAAGATTTAAAATAGCTAAAGATACATTTGGTGTAGGAACACGGATTGCGTTCCCCGTTAATTTACCTTCAAGCTCTGGCAATGCTTTTGAAACAGCTTTTGCTGCGCCAGTTTCAGTAATAACCATATTAAGCGCTGCAGCACGACCACGACGATCTGCTTTATGATAGTTATCAATTAAGTTTTGATCATTGGTGTACGAGTGTACTGTTTCTACGTGACCGTTGTTAATACCAAACTTATCATTCAATGCTTTTAATGTTGGCGTAATTGCATTTGTTGTACAACTTGCAGCACAAACAATTTTATCTTCAGGCAGAATATCGTGGTTATTAACACCGTATACGATGTTTTTGATATTACCTTTTGCCGGTGCCGTTAATAAGACCTTCGCTGCGCCTTTTGATTTTAGGTGTAAACCAAGCCCTGCTTCATCTTTCCAGATACCGGTATTATCAACAATAAGTGCGTTTTCGATACCATACGAGGTGTAATCAATCTCATCTGGTGAATTAGCATAGATAACTTGAATGTAGCTACCGTTTGCTTTAATTGCATTGCGCTCTTTATCAATGGTGATTGACCCATTGAATGGACCATGAATTGAGTCGCGACGTAATAAGCTCGCACGCTTTTCAAGATCGCCATCTTTACCACCACGTACAACAATCGCACGTAAACGTAAATCAGCATAAGGACCTGACTTTTCAATTAACAAACGTGCTAATAAACGACCAATACGGCCAAAGCCGTAGAGCACAACATCACGTGGCTCTTTTGCTTGTGAGTTGATAATTTCAGCTAATTCGTCGTTTAAATACGCTTCAATAGAACGACCATTTGCCGCATCGTTAAATAAATAACCGTAAGCAAGTTTACCGATATCAATACGTGCAGAGTTTAAATCCATTTTGCTGATAGCTTCTAAAAACGGGAAGCTTTCGCGTAAACGTAATTTAGTGCCTTCAAATTGTGCCACTGTTTTATGAGACTTGATGATGTCAATAGTACTAGCATTAACGAGAGGACGGCCATATACAGCGATTTCAATACCGCGATTACGATACAGCTTACCGATGATAGGTTGCATGCTTTCAGCGTAATCTTGGCGTTCTTGCCAACTATTTGTGTATTCTAACTCGTGAGATGAGGTCATGTTTTTTACCTAATTAAACAATTTTTGAACGGATAGCCTTAAGACATATTGTGTTTTGAGAGCAATACGCCTCAGTGGGCAGCGCTATTCTAATTTAAACTAACTTTATTCTCCACTGTTACAGAGCAATTCATTAAGCTAGAATAATAAAGAAATTATTAAGGTGGGGTTAAGGAATGTTACTTAGGGTAAGTGTTTTACTAAGTTTATTAGCGTTAACTGGGTGCGAACAACCGTTAACACTTACTAAAGTGTGTGAGGATACACCGGGGTTATGTAATGATTTAAATACAGACAGTCACTGTAAAGCGCTCCGCGCTGAGGTGATCATGGCCCGCTATCATGAATATAAACAACCAACAGATGATAACAAGTACCTATTATTGAAAGGGTTTGAAAAATACGATCAGTGTGTCTCGCTAGCAGCAAAAATTGAGCATATCAAATTAAAAGCAAAGACCACATCTCGTGTAGAAGCACACTTAACCAGCATCAAAGAAATGACACGGCTTTATCAAGATACCAAAAATACTGATCATCCTGGCTTATTATATTATCACTGGTCACGCAATAATAATCAGTCAGCACTTACTAAGTTGCTTGCGCTTGAAAACGATCCCAGTGTGACACAAAGTGCTGAAATGCAGTTTTTCTTAGCCAGTTACTTTATTAAATTTGATGAAGAAAAGACTATTGATTTACTTTATAAAACTTTAGAGTTAAATAAAGCAAACGAAACTCCCAACCCTGAAATTTACACCACTTTGGTCAGTTTATTTTATAAACATGAAAAATATAAACACGCCTATACTTTTGCCAAGGTTGCACAGCTTTCTGGAATAACCAATGTCGAAATATTTCCGATTGAACAACAATTAACTGCGGCAGGAAAAAGTCTGAATAGTTTAGATACATTGGCACAGCAAACTTATGACAGCATCCAATCCGGTCAGTTTGTCTCACCACGCGAATTTTAGGCTCAATATTTAATACTGATAAATTTGCGCAATAGCAAAGAAAAAGGCAGCTTACGCTGCCTTTTTTAATTTATTTGCTCGTGCCGACTTCAACACGAGTTTTCAGCTTTTGACCCGGTCGAAAAGTCACAACACGTCGCGCCGAAATAGGGATATCTTCCCCTGTTTTCGGGTTACGGCCAGGCCTTTCTTTCTTGTCACGAAGATCAAAGTTACCAAATCCAGAGAGCTTAACCTGCTCGCCTTTTTCAAGCGCTGAGCGGATTTCTTCAAAAAACGCTTCAACTAAATCTTTGGCATCCTTTTTATTGATCCCCAATTTTTCAAATAGGTGTTCAGCTATGTCGGCTTTAGTAAGCGCCATATCTAGTCCCTCAACGATGCATTAAACTGTTCGGCCAGTGCGGCCACCACGTTATCAACTACTAGATTGATATCTTTCTCTTCGAGTGTTCTATCAACCGCCTGCAGTGTTAGAGCAATCGCCAAACTCTTGTAATTTGGCTCAATACCTTTGCCCTTATACACATCGAATAAGTTTAGGTCAACCAATTGATTTCCGCCAACTTTTTCTATCACTGATAAAATGTCGCCAGATTTAACCTGATTTTCCACTAAAATCGCGATGTCGCGGCGGTTTGAAGGGAACTTCGAAACTCCAACAGCCTCTGGTAAATTTCTTTTTTCAATGGCAGACATTTCAATTTCAAACACATAAGTCGCATTATTGATATCTAACGATTTTTGTACTTGAGGATGAATAGCACCAAAAAAACCAACTTTTTTACCATCAACATAAATCACTGCAGATTGACCCGGATGTAGGCCATCTGATTGTTCTGCTTTGATCTCAAAACGTGTTATATCATTGGTTAATGAAAGTAATGCTTCAACATCACCTTTTAAGTCATAAAAATCAACGACACGTTTTTCTTCAATCCAGTGCTCACCATGGGCAAGACCGGTGATCGCACCACCAATAACCGCCACTTGATTAACGCCATTTTCAGCATTCTCATCACGTAAAAATTTAAGGCCATGCTCAAATAAACGAATACGTGGTTGCTGACGGTTTTGGTTATACATTACTGACGCAAGTAAACCCGGCATTAAACTCACTCGCATTGCCGACATTTCAATCGAAATAGGATGTGGTAAAACGAGCGCATCGCTATTTGGGTGCAAAATAGTTTGTGCTTTAGGATCAACAAAGCTGTATGTGATTGCTTCTTGGTAACCACGAGTCACTAAGGTATTACGGAATTTATTCACCGCAATTGTCGCTTCATTGTGCGTAGTCATTTTTAATTTAGCAGTTGGTGCTACATTTGGAATGCTATTGTAACCATATACACGAGCAACTTCTTCGATTAAGTCCTCTTCAATACGGATATCAAAACGGTAGCTTGGTACATCCGCGCTCCACACACCATCAACAATTTTAACATCAAGGCCTAAGCGGGTTAAAATGTCTGTTACTTTCGCATCATCAATATGATGGCCAATAACGCGGTCTAAACGTGCACGACGCAGGCGCACTTCGGTGACCTTAGGTAACTTATCAGCTGCAACAGCTTCAACCACAGGACCTGCTTGACCGCCTACGATTTCAAGTAGTAAGGCTGTTGCACGCTCCATTGCATCATGTTGTAGTGCAAAATCAACACCTCGCTCATAACGATGCGATGCATCAGTATGTAAGCCGTAGCTGCGAGCTTGACCTGCAATTGCTACCGGATTGAAAAACGCGCTTTCTAATAAAATATCAGTCGTTTGCTCTGTAACGCCTGATTGCTCACCACCAAAAATACCTGCAATAGCAAGCGCTTTGTTATGATCGGCAATCACTAATGTCGATTCATTTAACTTTGCTGTGTTGCCATCAAGTAATACCAGCTCTTCCCCAGCGTTGGCGCTACGCACTTTGATACCACCTTCAATAGCATTTAAATCAAACGCGTGCATTGGATGACCAAGTTCAAGTAACACATAATTAGTTACATCGACGACAGGATCAATTGCGCGCACACCACTACGACGCAGTTTTTCAACCATCCACAGTGGCGTTTGCGCGTCTAGGTTAATGCCTTTGATCACACGCCCTAAGTAACGTGGACACGCATCTTCATTGACCAATTCAATCGATACTTTATCGTCAATTGTCGGTGTCACCGCAGGAATATCCAGTGCTTTAACATCAATGCTGTTAAGTACACCTACTTCACGGGCAATCCCTTTAATACCAAGGCAGTCGCCACGGTTAGGGGTTAAATCAACATCAATGATGTTGTCATCAAGGCTTAAATACTCACGTAAGTCGGTGCCCACAGGTGCATCACTTGGTAACTCCATGATGCCGTCGCCTTCTTCGCTAATACCTAGCTCTACAAACGCACACAGCATACCGTGAGACGGTTGGCCGCGTAATTTGGCTTTTTTAATCTTAAAATCGCCAGGTAACACAGCGCCAACAGTTGCTACAGCAACTTTAATGCCTTGACGGCAGTTTGGTGCACCGCACACAATATCGAGTAGCTCATCGCCACCGACATTAATTTTTGTTACGCGCAATTTATCTGCATCTGGGTGTTGGCCGCATTCAACCACTTCACCGACAACCACGCCTGAAAACTTTGCAGCAGCTGACTCTATACCATCTACTTCTAGGCCAGCCATCGATAACTGTTCCGAAAGAGCCTGCGTGTCAATTGCAGGATTAACCCACTCTCTTAACCACTTTTCACTAAATTTCATGTTATTTCTTCACTCTTAACGGAACTGATTAAGGAATTTTAAATCGTTTTCGAAAAACGCTCGTAAGTCGTTCACACCATATCGCAACATGGTTAAACGCTCGACACCCATACCAAAAGCAAAGCCGGTGTATTTTTCAGGATCGATACCTACAGATTTAAGTACATTCGGGTGCACCATTCCGCAACCTAATACTTCTAACCATTTGCCGTCTTTGCCCATTACGTCCACTTCAGCTGAAGGCTCTGTAAATGGGAAAAATGAAGGACGGAAACGAATTTCCATGTCTTCTTCAAAAAAGTTACGTAAGAAATCATGCAAAATACCTTTTAGCTCTGTGAAGCTAACATCTGTATCAACCATTAAGCCCTCCACCTGATGGAACATTGGTGTATGAGTTTGGTCATAATCGTTGCGATATACACGCCCAGGCGAAATAATACGCAGCGGCGGTTGTTCGGTTTCCATGGTACGAATTTGCACGCCACTGGTTTGCGTACGTAAAACCAATTTTGGATTAAAATAAAAGGTATCGTGATCAGCGCGAGCTGGGTGATGCTCAGGAATATTTAACGCATCAAAGTTATGAAAGTCATCTTCTACTTCAGGGCCTGATTTAACAGCAAAACCTAATTCACCAAAAAAGCTTTCAATACGTTCAATTGTACGTGTTACTGGGTGTAAACCACCTGTTGGCATAACACGCCCTGGTAAGGTTACATCGATTGTTTCAGCAGCGAGCTTTTCTTCAAGGGCTTTGCTAGCCAGTAACTCACGTTTTTCATTAATTGCAACTTGCACGTCTTGCTTGGCTTGGTTGATCACTTGACCCGCTTCTTTGCGTTCTTCAGGGGCAATTTTACCAAGGGTTTTTAATAGGTTAGTGATTTCGCCTTTTTTACCAAGGTAGTTAACCCTGATATCTTCAAGCTGCGCGATTTCACTGGCACTGGCGACCGCCTCAAGTGCTTGCGCTAATATATTTTCTAAGTTCATTCGATACCTGATCTTTCACAGAGGTGATTGCATTTAGTAATAGCTAATGATAACTGAAAGCACAGGCTAGATTCTAGACCTTATACCAATCTTCTTGAATTCTTTCCCATTCTGATTAAACAAAATGGGAACATCCGCAGATTTAACTAGAGTTTGAGGGTGGATTTTATGAACGGGATGGTGAGTTTACGTTGTGCGGCCATTGATGCATGATCGAGTTTATCAAGCACATCGAGCAGTGCTCGCATATCACGACTTAAGCGGGTTAATAAAAACCGCGCACATTCATCACTAAGTTCTAAACCTCGCATATTGGCACGTTTCACTAAAGCTTCGGCTTTATCATCATCACTCATTGAGCGAATTTGAAATGTGGTGCCCCACTTTAGCCTTGATTCAAGATCTGGCAGACTAATGTTAAGCATGTCAGGGAGCAAATCAGCGGTCACTACTAGGCACTTACCCGGTTCATTAAAACGATTAAAAAAGTTAAACAGTGCTTTTTCCCAAGCATCGTTGCCAGCGACTAAGTGCACATCATCAATACACAACACATCGAGGGTATCTAAACCATCAAGCACCATAGGACCAAAATCAATCACTTCTCGCATGGATAACAACATAGTCGATAAGCCATGCTCTTGGGCATGAATACAGGTTGCATACAGTAAATGTGATTTACCCGAATCCCCCAAGCCACACAAGTAAGTATACTGAAATGTGGTCGACAAACTTGCAAACGCATTTTTTAAATGGCTTACTTCCAGTGAGTTTTCGCCGCCAAAGTAAGAGGCAAAGGTTTCATCATCTGGTAATGTTACCGGTAATGCCATTTGCACCGGTTCCATTGCCTGCATTAGAGACCAACCCACTGATATTCTAGATCGTTTTTCGCTGCTACAGGGTAAAATGCACGCGGGTCCACAAAGGGTTTAAAGGCACGGTCAAGTTCTAATGCTTTTTGCAAATCATTCATACTTCCAGTG
Organism: Pseudoalteromonas sp. S1727; assembly: GCF_005886375.1. NCBI lineage: Bacteria > Pseudomonadati > Pseudomonadota > Gammaproteobacteria > Alteromonadales > Pseudoalteromonadaceae > Pseudoalteromonas > Pseudoalteromonas sp. S1727. The sequence goes on along the minus strand of NZ_PNDT01000075.1, from coordinate 5,153 downwards.
TGATTTAGAGCAAAACTAACCACCTCAGGTGTATGCGAGATAATAGTCACTTGTGTCACTACACTTAGACTTTGTAACTGACGTTTTGCCAATTCAATATCAACAAAGTTGTTGGTGCCTTTTAATTTAAATACCGCTTGAGCCTGCTGCGATGTGGAGTTTGGATCAACCGCGTACTCAGTTGCCAACCCTGCGGCTAAACTGTCAATCATTAAAGCGATTGCTTGTTGTTTATCCCCAGAGACTCTATTTGCTTCAAATAAGTCGTCGTTTGTAAATCGCCAATCAAGTAGCCATACTTCGCTGTCTGCTTGTTTGTACAATCGTGCGGTAATGCTGCGTTCAGCACTGTAACGACTTGACGCCTGCTCTACCGGCTCAGAGAAGTTCCCCCACACTTCTGGTATACCTACCAGCGCACGGTCTTGTAAATCAAGTAACGGTACCACAACAGGCACGCCACGACGGGCCGCGGTACTATAAATTAATTGCTCTAGTTGTGGGTAGCTTTCTTGTGTCACAAGCTCACGGCGCCAATTGTCTTCAATGGCAAGCCAAATAGCCACAAGTGGACGACGCGTCCCCCATAACGGCAGGCCGAGTTCTTTGACAAGGGCGTTGATCTTATTCGCCTCAAATTTAACCACCAAATTCAGTTGACCATCTGCTTTTTCGTCGTACTCAAATTTGAGCATGTAATCTGAAATATCTTTGCTGCGTTGCTGAGCGGCAGGATTTTTATCCGCGTTGGGATCACCGCTGACCTTGACCAGTACATTGAGTAACGCTTCACGGCTGGCATTCAATCGAGCATCACGAGATTTGTCAGATACTTTTAAAACATCTTGATATAGATCAGTCACTTCAACCGCTGTCGCAGTGAAGCTTAGGAAAATGGCGGCAATAACTATAAGTAATCTAGACACAGGGCATTAGTTCTTGGTTTTAAACTGATTTGATCCTAATTCAAAGCTACCAACAAAGCAAAAATATATTAGTAAAAAAACCACTTACGAATAAGTGGTTTTTAACAAGCTGAAATAAGTAAAATTAAAAATTCCAGTTCAAGCCAACATAAAAGTTACGCCCGGTCGTGTAGTTATTACCTGCAACCTTTTCTTTACGCTGCGTGTAATAAGCTTCTTGTCCTTGAGGAATACCACCTTCTGGCACTTCAATTTGTTTACGAATGAAATAATATTCTTGTGCTTCATCCAGCAAATTTGTTACTGAGAAAGTTGACATAATATTCTCAGTAATTTGATAAGTCAGTTTCATATCAATTGACTGCCTATCATCAACCACAAGGTCTGATTGCGAGTCAGGGCCAACAAAATACTGTGAGCGATAATTATAAGAAAGGCGCGCGGAAAACGATTCATTTTCAAAATACACTTGTGCATTACCTGTGTGTTTTGAGTTACCTTCAGAGCGAACGTTTTCAGTGTAAGGTGTATCAGTTTCAAAACCAGTTACAATAACATCGCCATTATCATCGGTTTCAGTGATTGGTGTATAATCTTGCGAAGTAAATTCTTCATCAGGCACATTGATAAAAGTGTAATTACCTTGTACTCCAAAACCATTACCAAAATCATGCTGTAGCTGCACTTCGTAACCATTAACTTGCTGCTCACCAACATTATAGTTAGAGGTAATTGCGTACTCACCTTCAGCCAGCTGACCATCATTAGTGTATAAACCTGCTCCCGTTAAATCACGGATGGAGGTTTGGCTACGGATGATATTTTTTAAGTCTTTATAAAAAGCCGTAATACCAACTAGCGACGAATCAGTAAAGTACCACTCTAAACCAAGTTCAAATTGATTTGCTTGATATGATGCTAAATCAGGGTTACCCACAACACCTACGCGCTGTGCATCCTCTTCGTTAACCGCACCTTGATCATCATAAGTACCACTAATATCGTAACCATCTCGTAATTGTGCCAAGCTTGGGTGATCAATCACTTTAGAGGCCGCTGTGCGTATAACTAACTCGTCGGTCAAATTGTAGCTTAGGTTCATACTTGGCAATACGTCTTGCGTATCTGATTGAGTAGATACAGGCTGCCAAATAGTATTACCAAGTTCATCGACCCCCACACTTTGATAGTTAAGTGATGAACGCTCAGTATCTACAAAACGAACGCCGATGTTACCACGCCATTTTCCACCACCAATATTTGCCATAATATAGGCTTCGTTGATATCACTGCCTTGATCGTAAAATTGCGCCTGCTCTTCTTGGAAGCCGGTACGACAACCACGATAACCAGACCCATCCGCAGCTAATGCTGCTTCACAGTTATCTAAATTATCAACAACTAGATGATCATTTTGCCAAATATCATCACGCACATTTTTATCCACATCAAAAAATGCTTGCGGGAAAGTACCTACGCCGTCACGGACACCTGAAATAGTCCCACTGGCAAGCTCTCCTGCAATAATTCGCTCTCCTTCGCCACGCTTAGAATTAGCAAGATAACGTGAGTTTTGTGAGGACTTTTTACGAATTTTAAAGCCTGATTCGATAGATGTGATATAGAATTCATTATCTAAAGACCAAGTAATATCACCTTGAAAATAGTTTTCATTATTTTCTCTAAATTGCTCACGTTTAAAAAAGCCATTGAGGTACATTTCAGAGGTTGGGTTTGCAAGCCAGTTTTCGGCTCCCCCTGTTACCCCCCAGCCCGGCGTATTTGAGTCAGCATCATAATCATAATATACCCCCACATCGCTGAGACCGGTATCCACGCCTTCTTGAAAATTTAAGTTAAACTCAGTACCAAAATCAGACACGTAAGACTCTGAAGTAGAACGGCCAACTTGAAATTTAACAAACACATCATCAAACTGATAATCAACGGTAAAGTTTAATTGATCATTACTGGCATCGCTGCCATCTCGATCCTGAAACTCCATCGCAAGTAAGTTATTGATAGGATCGCCATAGCGAACCCCCTGCGAATTAACAGCGGTAATATCATTTACATTACCTTGCGCATGCAATAGCAAATCTTGAATACGGTCAACATCGTAGCCTGGAGCCGAGTTAGCTTCACCCGTAGAATAAGCCCAACGTGCTAAATAATAGTTGCGCATAAGCATCGCGTGCGATTCGTTGTCATTATCGTTGTAGTTATAGGTATAATCTAAATTAAAGTTTAGCTCATCCGTTGGTTGATATTGAAAAGCAAGCGTACCATTTAAACGTTTTTTCTCACGAAAGAAGCGAGCGGAATTAGGTATCCCCCAATAAGCGCCTGGCTTTTCATAAGTATCACTGCTGGTGTTATAGACGTTGTTATCATCAAGCGAGTTATTTATTTGGTTCGGTTTATCATTACGATAATAGCCATACCAACCACCAATCGCTTCATTACCATCGCGCTGGGTATTAACTTCTTGGTAACTGAGGTTGAGTGATGTACCAAATGAGCCTTCTTCATTTATCCAATTGTAAAGGCCGCTCATCTGTGGTGACGTTTTATCATACGCATCGTTATAGTTCGCTTCAGCTTTAAGGTAACCAGAATGATTTTCACGCTCTAATGGCTTTTTCGTATGTAAAATTACGGTTCCGCCAATACCACCAGCTGGTAGATTGGCTTGCGGTGATTTAAATACTTCAATCTTAGATATTTGATCAGCAGACATCGATGAAAAATCGAATGAGGCGCTTTCTTCCCTTAATGGAAGTGAAGCTGCTGATTCAAGAGACTGACCGTTTAACAGTGTATTAGTAAATTGTGGTGCAGTACCACGGATTGACACTTGTGAGCCTTCGCCAAATTCATTCGTAATTTGCACACCTGGTACACGCTGTAAGGCCTCTGCCATATTGCGGTCGGGATTTTTAGCAATATCTTCCGTGTTTATTGAGTCAACAATTGCGTCAGAAAAGCGTTTATTATTTAAATTATCACGTAATGAACCACGAATACCGGTGACTTGAATCACTTCTACATCGTTATCTATTTGCTTTTGCTGATCTTGTTCGGCGGTTGATGGCCTTGCTACTTGATCAAGTTCATTTGCAAATGTTGTAACAGAAAAAGCAGATCCTAATAATAAGGCGATTTGCGTCGCCACTATGGTTTTTTTTACCGTTTTTTGTTTCATCAAAACTCCAAAACATAGTTTATCTATCAAGACTGAAGAACATTTGAATGCTTCTTTTACTAAACTGATCAGCACACGTGGTGAATATAAAATCACCAAAAATAGATAAATAATGAATAAATGATTAAGGAAGCGTGAAGTTAACAGATCCTTTTATTACATTCAAATAATTTATTCCAATCAACAAAAACAATTAAATTAAAATATTTACATCTAAATAAAAACAATTATAACTAAAATTGAGCTTTAAAAAGTTCTAACTACTGGTTTATAAGCATTACAAAAACCATTACTATTGCGCGTTCTAAGCATATAAACAACGGATATCGACATGTTCGACTTAGCTGTATTGGCAGCATTTATACCAACCTTCTTTTTTGTCTCTATTACTCCTGGGATGTGTATGACCTTAGCCATGACCTTAGGAATGAGTATTGGTGTACGCAAAACCATGTGGATGATGATCGGTGAGTTACTTGGTGTTGCCATTGTAGCGATTGCCGCCGTGGCAGGGGTTGCTAGTATGATGCTCAATTACCCAACTGTTTTTAATGGATTAAAATGGCTTGGGGCAGCGTACTTAGTCTATATTGGTATTGCAATGTGGCGTGCAAAAGCAACCATACAACTTAGCGAACAAAACCCTGTAAAAGTCAGCCGACAATCACTTTTTTCGCAAGGTTTTATCACCGCCATTGCCAATCCCAAAGGCTGGGCATTTATGATTTCCCTGTTGCCGCCATTTATTAATATTGATTATGCCATTGCACCACAACTGAGTATTTTAGTGGCTATTATTATGCTCAGTGAATTTACCTGTATGATGCTCTATGCCACTGGCGGAAAAAGCTTAAGGTTGTTTTTAAATCGAGGCGACAACATAAAGTGGATGAACCGAATTGCCGGCACTTTAATGATCGGCGTAGGTATTTGGCTAGCAGTTAGCTAATACCAATCGATTTAAATATTTAACCATTCTAGCGAGCTAAATAAAGCGCTAACTGCGTTATAAATGGACGGTC
>NZ_PNDT01000074.1:0-5350 GCF_005886375.1 Pseudoalteromonas sp. S1727 | reverse complement strand
GAGTCGGGGAGGGGGAGCCAACTTAAAGAATCCATTAGACTTTCCTAAACAATTCCACTACTCTACTAATGTCAAAACATTTATTCTGAATATACAATTAACCTGTATAAAAATATTTTGATTAATCAAGGATTTGATTCCTTTCCCTTTGATCTACTAAAAGAATAAGACATGGCTGGTTTTAAAAAACTCATATTTATTCAGTTAATATCTTGGCTGTTGTTTGCGAGTATTGGTGGTTACTTTGTGGCTGCGGCGTTTGACAATGCAGCAAGTAATGCTCAACACAAAGCACAGTTAGTCGTTAATAACTATATTAATAAACATTCTATTGCGGATATTTCCCCTGAGAAACTTCAGCAAGTTCTTGCTGATGGCAATACTTTTTCCTCATTTATTTTGCGTGATCAGCAAGGTAAAGAAGTCGTAAATATTCAATCCCCTACTCCTTTACCTGCTATTGCACAATTAGTAGAAAGCAGTTTTAACTCAATTCGACCGCAATTCGCTGTAAACCAAGCATCAGATATTAAAGTTGAATTCATGATAAATGCCAACAACCTCGGACTGTTACTACAGCAAGGGTTATTTATTGTGATTTTAGTGTCAGGCTTAATGGCAATTATTCCCATTGTTTTCATGAAAACCATGTTCCGCAAATTAAATCGCAATATCAGTATGACTGTAGCTGATGTTATTGATGTGTATATCAATCAAAATCAACTCAATAGCGGCCTTGATACTGCAATTAATAACAGCAAAATAAAACAATTGGGGGTTGATTTAATACCCAGCTTTAATCGACTTTCGCACTTTTTACAAAGTAAACATGATGATATTCAAAATGCGGCTCACACTATCAAACAAGAAGCCTATAAAGATGTGGTGACTGAGCTTGGCAATCGTAATATGTTTGTCGAATATTATGAAAAACACATAGAAAGCAGTGAAAAAAGTACCTTTGGATCACTTGCGATGGTTCGTTGTAGTGAATTACAAGCAATAAACCAAACCCGCGGCTATCAAAAAGGTGATGAATATGTCAAAGCAGTTGCTGACATCATTAAGCATATCAGTGGCACCTATACTGGCAGTAAGGTTTTTCGTTTAAATAGCTCAGACTTTGCTATTGTGCTGCCCAACACGCCACTCAAAGAAGCTGAGCGCTTTGGTGATAACCTGCAATCCCGCTTTACGCAGTATCAACAAAATCAAGAGTTAAGCTCAGTAGCAAATACAGGTATTGTAGGCTACGAAAAAGGTAAGCCATTAGGTGAACTACTTTCAATCGTAGACAATGCCATGAGTATGGCACAATCCAAACAAGCTAATGCATGGCATGTACAACGTGAAACAGATTTAGTAAATAATGTCAGCGCTGGGTTTGGTAATCAAAATTGGCGTAAAGTGATCAATGAAGTTATTGAGTCTGAACGTGTGCATTTAGTGATGCAAAACATTATGCCTATTGGTAAAAGCATTAAAGCTTACGCAGAAATTCAGGTACGTTTTAAAACGGCTGAGAATCAAGTGTTGCCTACAGCATCATTTTTGGCAATGGCTGAAAAACTTGATATGGCAATGGAAATTGATCGATTGATTATTGACTCGTCTCTTGAAAAAATTAAAAGCCGTAACTTTTCTGAAAAATTCTTTGGCTTAAATGTGACCGCTTCAAGCGCGCATAACGATCAGTTTGTGATTTGGTTAGAACGCCGCTTATTAAAAGATACCAATATAGCCTCAAAACTGGTCTTTGAAGTCAGTGAATTTGGCTTACAACAGAACATCAAAGCCAGTAAACGCTTTATTGATATGATTCATCGTGTTGGTGCGCGTATTACTGTTGAACGCTTTGGTGTGGGCTTAACCTCATTTAAGTTCTTCCGTGATTTAAAACCTGATTTTATCAAGATGGACGCAAGTTATACTCGCGGCCTTGAAGAAGATAAAAACAATCAATACTTTATGCGTTTAATGGTGGATCTGGCGCACCGCATTGGTGTCAGTGTGTTTGCTGAAGGCGTTGAAAGCCAAGAAGAAAAACATATAATAGAAACCCTTTGTTTAGATGGTGTTCAGGGTTATTACATCGAAAAACCCAAAGATATTTAATCCATGTAAAGGTGCGTTTGCGCACCTTTATACTCCAAGCCTTAGTGTAACTCTGCACGGTAAAACTATTCCTTTTGTCTCTACCCATTGTCCTATTGCAGGTATTTTAGTTAATAAACCGTAAATGTTTATTTAGCAATCAGAAAATTTTTAATGCAATTAACTATCATTACTAAATGAGCGGTTTATTTGCCCGCTACGTGTTGTTAAACCGACAATAAAAAAGGATAATGACGACGTTTATTATAGCTTGAGGCGAACATGACAGAATATGTCTTGCTGTTGATCGGCACGGTACTGGTTAATAACTTTGTGTTAGTACAATTTTTAGGTCTATGCCCATTTATGGGAGTGTCTGGTAAACTAGACACCGCAATTGGTATGTCCTTAGCAACCACATTCGTGTTAACGCTTGCCTCTGTAACAAGCTATCTCGTTCATCAATATATTTTGATCCCACTTGATATTACCTACTTGCGCACCCTTAGCTTTATTTTAGTCATTGCGGTGGTCGTGCAATTTACCGAAATGGTGGTTAGAAAAACCAGTCCGACACTTTATCGCCTGTTGGGTATATTTTTACCTTTGATCACCACAAACTGTGCGGTATTAGGTGTTGCACTGTTAAATATCAAAGAAGATCATACATTTTTACAATCAGCGGTCTTTGGCTTTGGCGCTGCCGTTGGTTTTTCTATGGTACTTGTTTTATTTGCAGCACTTCGTGAGCGCTTAAACGCAGCAGATGTACCTACCCCATTTAAAGGTGCATCCATTGCGATGATCACCGCAGGCTTAATGTCGATGGCCTTTATGGGTTTTACAGGATTAGTGAAGTTTTAACATGACCTTGTTTTATGCCTTGATTGCGCTGGGTTCACTGGCACTTATTTTTGGTTTGATCTTAGGATTTGCCGCGGTACGTTTTCGTGTGCAAAGTAATCCTATTGTCGAACAAATCGATACTATTTTACCGCAAACCCAATGTGGTCAATGTGGTTACCCTGGTTGTCGTCCTTATGCTGAGGCGATTGCCAACGGCGACGAAATAAATAAATGCCCGCCTGGGGGCGATGCGACTGTAAAAAAATTAGCAGATTTAATGGGCGTAGAAGCAAAGCCACTAGCCGGTGGTGAACAAGCAGAGCCAGTTAAAACGGTCGCTTATATTCGAGAAGACGAATGCATTGGTTGTACTAAATGCATTCAAGCCTGCCCTGTAGATGCCATTGTGGGTGCCACACGCCAAATGCATACGGTATTGATTGATGAATGTACAGGCTGTGATCTATGTGTTGAACCTTGTCCTGTTGATTGTATTGACATGTTGCCAGTGAAAACCACAAAACAAACGTGGAAATGGCAACTTGATGCAATCCCAGTTACACAAATTGATTAAGGGGCACACATGGAAAAGCTAATTGCACAAATAAAACAAGGTAAAGTGTGGCCATTTCCAGGAGGTATACATCCACCTGGACAAAAAACGATTTCCACAGGCCAAGCCATAACCCGCTTACCTTTACCTGACAAGCTCGTTGTACCTTTAAAGCAACACATTGGTGCCAATGGTAAATTAATCGTCGACAAAGGTCAGCAAGTATTAAAAGGCCAAGCGCTAACAAAACCTGTAGCTAATTGGTCAGTGCCAATTCATGCCCCAACGTCTGGTGTGATCACTGATATTTGCCAAATGCCTTCAGCGCATCCATCTGCACTACCTGAATTAAGCATAATTATTGAACCAGACGGTCAAGACCGCTGGTGTACATTAAACCCCGTGCCAACACCAAGCTTGCTTTCGCACGAGCAGCTAATCGATATTATTCATGATCGTGGTATTGCAGGTATGGGCGGCGCAGGATTTCCGACTTATATCAAAGCTGATAGCCGCAAAGCTATTGAGTATTTTATTGTTAATGCGGTCGAATGCGAGCCCTACATTACTGCTGACGATATGCTAATGAGAGAGTATGCCAGCGGTATCATTGCTGGTATCGAAATCATGCAACAACTTCTTACACCAACGCTTACAATTGTTGGTATAGAAGACAATAAACCAGAAGCCATCGCAGCCATGCAGGCAGCAGCGGCCCATAACGATAAGATAATTATTCAAACCGTCCCAACGGTTTACCCGTCTGGTGGTGAAAAGCAATTAATAAAATTACTTACCAATAAAGAAGTGCCCAGTGGCGGTATTCCTGCTGATATTGGTGTACTCGTGCAAAACGTTGGTACTTTATTTGCGGTTAATCAAGCGGTGTTCGAGGGTAAACCACTGATTGAACGTGTTATTACGGTAACAGGCAATACAATTCATAACCCTGGCAATGTGTGGGCCTTATTAGGGACTGAAATAAAGCATTTACTTGACTGCCAAGGGTTTTCACCCGTGCCACAACAGCGTGTTGTGATGGGCGGGCCTATGATGGGCTTTACCTTACCTACTGTGCGCATTGGTGTAGTAAAAACCACAAACTGTATTTTAGCCCCAGATCATGAGGAACTTGCAGAGCCCGGCCCTGAAAAAGCCTGTATTCGCTGTAGCGCCTGTGCAGACGCCTGCCCCGCTTCATTATTACCGCAACAGCTGCAATGGTTTGCTAAGTCAAAAGAATATGACAAGCTAAAAGAACATAATCTATTTGATTGTATCGAGTGCGGCGCTTGTGCCTATGTGTGCCCTAGCGAAATTCCACTCGTACAATACTACCGTGTTGCTAAAGTTGAAATAAAAGAGCAACAAGCTGAACAAGTTAAAGCTGAGCGTGCAAAAGAACGCTTTGAACTTAGAAAGCAGCGTCTTGAGCGTGAACAAGAAGCACGGCAAAACCGTCACAAACGCAAACCTGCGACTGAAAAGTCAGCGGACGAAAAGCAAAAAATTGCCGATGCACTCGCCCGAGTTAAAAGTAAGCCAGCAAAAGACGACGATAAATCTGCCGTTGCAGCAGCAATAGCTCGCGCTAAAGCAAAAAAACAAAATCAAGGTGCGGACTTAGAGCCTGATAATAGTGACGTTGCTTTAGAACGTGCAGCGCGCAAGGAGCAAGCTCGTAAGTATAAAGAGAAAAAAGCGGCAGCATCGACCACTGACGGTGATCAAGCAGCCCCTGCCGATGATAAAAAAGCCGCCGTAGCGGCAGCCATTGCGCGTGCTAAAGCTAAAAAGGCAGCCTCCTCTACTACGGACAGCGAAACAGCTGCGCCAGCTGATGATAAAAAAGCCGCC